>NZ_MEGP01000025.1:0-100969 GCF_001725555.1 Thiobacillus sp. SCN 63-57
GTGAAACGCGGTAACCTCCATCCGGAGCAACACCAAATAGGCAGGCGATGAAGCGGCTCGCTGAGTCTGCGGGTAGGTGGCTTGAGCCGGTCAGCAATGGCCGGCCTAGAGGAATGGTTGCCCACGACAGAACCCGGCTTATCGGCCCGCTTTTCCACTTCCTATTTAATTCAATCACTTAGCTTTTCTTCCTAAAATAAGAGACAGAAAAAGCGGCTAAGCGACGGTTTTTCCAGAAACTTATCCACAACCCAAAACCACCCCTAAGTCCTTGAGGCATAGGGGTTTTTTTGTGTTCGTCGGCTTGACCCCCCCAAAACTATCCCCTATAGTGGGTGCAAGTGGTGATTGGTGGGAAGTTGTGGGAGAATGCGCCCGTCCAATCACAATCAAATTCAGCCGGATTGGGTTTCAAAAAACTGGGGGGAGCATGTTTCGGGGGGTCGCAACGGTCAGTCTGGATAGCAAGAACCGGCTCGTGGTGCCGGCGCGCTATCGCGACGCCCTTCTGGTGAACGGAGGCGGTCGCGTGGTGATCACGGCCGATCCCAGCCAGTGCCTGCTGCTCTATCCCTTGCCCGAGTGGGAGCCGATCGAGAAGAAGCTCAACGGCTTGTCCGATTTCAATCCCCGTACCCGCAGTCTCAAACAATTGCTCGTCGGCTATGCGCACGACATGGACATGGACGGCGCCGGCCGTGTGCTGCTACCGCCCATGCTGCGCAAGTTCGCCGAGCTCGACAAGAACGTCGTGCTGGTGGGGCAGGGCAGCAAGGTCGAGTTGTGGAACGAGGCGCGTTGGGAAGCGCAGGTGTCGCAGGCGCTGAGTTTCAGCGACGACGCGCTGCCCCCCGAATTGGAGGGATTTACGTTGTGATGGAGCCCGCCCATGTGCCGGTGCTGGCACAGGAGGCGGTGGCGGCGCTGGCGATCAAGCCCGATGGCGTGTATGTCGACGCGACGTTCGGACGCGGCGGCCACAGCCGGCTGATCCTGGCGCAGTTGGGCACGCGGGGGCGTCTGGTCGCGCTGGATCGCGATCCCGATGCCATTCACGTTGGCCGTACCCTGAAGGACGTCCGGCTGACGCTGGTACAGAGTACGTTTTCGCGCCTGGGCGCGGTGCTGGATGAATTGGGCATAGGGCAGGTGGACGGGATTTTGCTGGATATCGGCGTGTCGTCTCCGCAACTCGACGATGCGACGCGTGGATTCAGTTTTCGCTTCGATGCCCCGCTCGACATGCGCATGGATCCGGGGAGTGGACTGTCGGCTGCAGACTGGCTGGCGACGGCGGCAGAGGAGGAGATCAGTGAAGTCATCCGCACCTATGGGGAAGAGCGGTTTGCTAAATCGATTGCGCGCGCGCTTGTTGCGGCACGGCAAAAAGAGGCCATCCGTAGCACCGGGCAACTCGCGAATCTCATCGCCGCAACGGTCAAGAAGCGCGAACCGGGGCAACACCCGGCGACCCGCAGCTTCCAGGCTATACGGATTTATCTCAACCGCGAGCTTGAAGAACTGAGCATCGTGTTGCCGCAATGCGTGGACAGGCTGCAGCCCGGCGGCAGGCTTGTCGTCATCAGTTTCCATTCGCTCGAAGATCGCATCGTCAAGCGTTTCATGCGCGATGAGTCCCAGGGGGAACAGGCGCCGCGCCGGCTGCCGATACCGGCCGCCATGCTGAAACCGGGGCGTCTGAAACGTGTGGGTCGTGCCCAGCATGCAAGCGATGCCGAAATCGCAGCCAATCCGCGTGCGCGTAGCGCCGTATTGCGGGTGGCGGAGCGTATGGGCGAGACGACATGAGCCGTCTCAATGTCGTCCTCGCATTGGTGCTGGTGGCGTGTGCGCTGGCGGTGATCCAGGCGCAGCATCGTGCGCGCACGTATTTTGTCGAGCTGGAACGCCTGAAAAAAGAGGCGCGCGTGCTGGACGAGCAATGGGGGCAATTGCAGCTGGAGCAAGGCACCTGGGCCAATCCGGCACGGGTCGATACGCTTGCAAGGACCCGGCTGGGCCTGATTGCGCCGCCGCATGATCGTGTGCGCATCGAAACGCTGACGAACGCGCCATGAACTACCATTCGCGCAAACTGCTCAAGCTGAATCTCGCTCCCTGGCGCATGGCGACGGTGGGCGGTCTGCTGCTTGCCGGGTTGACGGTGGTGGCCGGGCGCGCCTTCTATCTGCAGGGCCTCAATACCGATTATTTGCAGGGCAAGGGCGATGCGGTGGCCAATCGCAACCTTACTCTGCCGGCGCACCGTGGACAGGTGACTGACCGCTACGGCCAGTTGCTGGCGATCAGTACGCCGGTCGAATCCCTGTGGGCGCGCGCGACCGAACTCAATCTGTCGGCAGACCAGCGCGCGCATCTGGCCAGAGTGCTCGAGATCTCGCCGTCGGAGCTGACAAAAATCCTGTCGCACAAAACGCGCGGCGAATTCAGCGTGCGCCGCCCGGTTACTCCGGAGCAGGCCGTCAAGATCGCCGCCATGGGGTTGCCGGGCTTGACGCTGCGGCGCGAATACCGCCGTTACTATCCGGCGGGGGCGGTCACTGCCCAGGTGGTGGGCTTCACCAATGTGGACGACAAAGGGCAGGAAGGCGTCGAGCGCGCCTACCAGGACTGGCTGGCCGGGCGCGCGGGCGAGCGCCAGATCCTGCGTGACCGTCACGGCAACACCATTCGCGATCTGGCGCCGATCAAGACCGCGCAGATGGGCGGCAACCTGACCCTGTCGCTTGATCTCAAGATCCAGTATCTGGCACACCGTGAACTGGCGGCGGCAATCGAGAAACACAAAGCCAAGGGCGGCAGCATCGTGGTGCTCGACGCCAAGACCGGCGAGATCCTTGCGCTGGTGAACCAACCGGTTTTCAATCCCAACAACCGCCAGAATTACAAGCCGGACCTGATGCGCAACCGCGCGGTGATCGACACCTTTGAACCGGGGTCCACCGTCAAGCCCTTCGTCGCGGCAGCGGTACTGGAGCGGGGCCTGTTCCGCCCGGACAGCGTGATCGAAACGCCGGACAACTTTCGGGTCGGAAACAAGCTGGTGCACGACGAACACCACCACGATCACCTGACGGTGACGCAGATCATCCAGATATCGAGCAATGTCGGTGCCGCCAAAATGGCGATGACATTGACGCCACAGCAGCATTGGGAGGTGTTGCATCGTGCCGGGTTCGGCCAGTTGCCGGGTTCGGGCTTCCCGGGCGAGACTGCCGGGCGGCTGCGCGATCCGGCGACCTGGAAGCCGGTCGAACAGGCCACCATGGCGTATGGCTACGGATTGTCGGTCAGCCTGCTGCAACTGACCCGGGCCTACATGGCGTTTGCCAACGACGGCGAAGTCATGCCGTTGTCTTTCCTCAAGCGTGAGCCGCAGGAGATCGTCGGCGAACGGGTGTTCTCTCCGACCGTGGCACGGGAAGTGCGCGCGATGATGGAGACCGTGACTCAGGAAGGCGGTACCGGGACATTGACCCGGGTGCCGGGTTATCGCGTGGCCGGCAAAACCGGTACCGCACACAAGCTCGTCAATGGCCATTACGCGCCGGACCGTTATCTGGCCTCCTTCGTCGGCATGGCGCCGGCGTCGAATCCGCGTCTCATCATTGGCGTGGCGATCGACGAGCCATCGGATGGCGTGTATTACGGCGGCAGCGTCGCAGGGCCTGTCTTCGCGCAGGTCATGGCAGCGAGCCTGCGCCTGCTCGGGCTGCCGCCTGATGCACCGGAAACCGAAACGAAGATGACCGAGAATGCCGTGTCGGCCAAGGGGGGCGCGTGATGGCGACGGCCGGCTCGCATCCCGTTTCCGGCCTGGCCGCATCCCAGGCTATCCACGAGACGGTGCCGCATATTCTGGAACGGCTCGGGATCGCCGTCGGCGAACTCACCAGCGACAGCCGCAAGGCCGTGCCCGGTACGGTGTTCGCCGCTTATCCCGGCGAGGCGCGCGACGGGCGGGATTTCATTGCACAAGCCGTGGCGCGGCGTGTCGACGGCGTGTTGTGGGAAGCGGACCATTACCAGTGGGATCCGGCGCTGGACATCCCCAACGCCGGCGTGGTCGGGTTGAAGACCCGTATCGGCGAAATCGCCGCGCACGTATATGGCGAGCCTTCGCGCGCGCTGCACATGGTCGGCGTCACCGGCACCAACGGCAAGACCTCGGTGGCGCACTGGGTGGCACAGGCCTTCACGCAACTGGGGCGCAACGCGGCTGTCGTCGGTACCGTCGGCAACGGTTTTCCGCCTGTCGGAGGCAAGCCCGGTGCGCTGACGCCTGCACTCAACACCACGCCCGACGCCATCGAATTGCAGCAGCGTCTTGCGGCGTACCGGCAGCAGGGTGCGGTCGCCTGTGCGATGGAAGTCTCGTCGCACGGGCTCGCGCAGGGCCGCGTCAACGGCACCCGCTTTAATGTCGCCGTGCTGACCAATCTGTCGCGCGACCACCTCGACTACCACGGCAGCATGGAGAACTATGCCGACGCCAAGGCCCGACTGTTCAGCTGGCCCGGGCTGCAATGGGTCGTGGTCAACGTCGACGACGAGTTCGGGCGGCGGCTGGAAAGCGAAACCCGGCCCGCGCGCGTCGCCGGATACGGATTCCAGCGCGGTGCGGTGGTAGCGGAAAAATTGCATCTATCCCAGGCTGGCTTGCACCTGCGGGTTCATACCGACTGGGGCAATGTCGAGTTCGATGTGCCGCTGCTGGGGCGTTTCAATGCAGCCAATCTGCTGGCTGTGCTCACCACCCTGCTGGTTTCGGACGTGAAGCTGGACGATGCCTGCCAGGCATTGACCCATGTCACGCCGCCGCCGGGACGGATGCAGACGCTGGGCGGCGATGTGCATCCCCTGGTGGTCGTGGATTATGCCCATACGCCCGATGCGCTGGAAAAAGTGCTTGCCACGCTGCGTGAAATCGCCGGCGGCGGGCGTTTGATCTGCGTCTTCGGCTGCGGTGGAAATCGTGACAAGGGCAAGCGTCCGTTGATGGGACGGGCCACCGCCAAAGGCGCGGATGAAGTCTGGGTCACCAGCGACAATCCACGCAACGAAGACCCGCATCACATCATTCAAGACATTCTCGCCGGGATGAACGGCAAGCCGCATGTCGAGCCCGATCGCGCGCGCGCGATCTTCGAGGCCATCGGCGGCGCGCATCAAGGCGATGTGGTGCTGATCGCCGGCAAGGGTCATGAGGACTACCAGGAAGTTGCGGGCGAGCGCCTGCCATTCTCCGACGTGGCCGTGGCGAAGAAGGCACTGGAGGCGTGGACATGAGCGACCGAGCCTGCGCAGTTGTGAGCACCGCGAATGGCCACCTGCGCCGACGTGCTGCAATCGGCTATGGGGCAAACCTGACGGAGGCGTGGACATGATGCGTCTTTCCGAAGCCGCCGCCATGCTGGGCGTACCGTTTGCGGGTGAGGATGCCGAGGTGCTGCGCATCGCCACCGACAGCCGGACGATCCGGCCGGGCGATCTCTTCATCGCGTTGCGCGGCGAAAAATTCGACGGCGGCAGGTTTGCCGGCCAGGCGCTGGGGCAGGGCGCGGTCGGCGTGGTGCTCGACCCGGCCCAGGCACCCGATGTGACCGCCGCCATCCGTGTCGACGATACCCGCCGGGCATTGGGCAAGCTGGCGGCCGCCTGGCGCGGACGCTTCGCCGTTCCGGTGGTCGCCATCACCGGCAGCAACGGCAAGACCACGGTCAAGGAAATGCTGGCGGCTATCCTGCGGGCGGAAGCCGGATCGGACGCCGCCGTGCTCCATACCGAAGGCAATCTCAACAACGACATCGGCCTGCCGCTGATGCTGCTGCGCTTGCGCGAGTCGCATCAATACGCCGTACTGGAAATGGGCATGAACCATGCAGGCGAAATCGACTATCTGACGCGCCTGGCCGCACCCGATGTGGCAGTAGTCAACAACGCCCTGTCCGCGCACATCGGCTTTCTCGGTTCGATCGAGAATATCGCACGCGCCAAGGGCGAGATATTCAATGGCCTGTCGGATGCCGGTATCGCGGTGTTCAACGCCGATGATCCGCATGCCTGGCTGTGGCGCGAAGCCAATGCGCACCGCTGCGTGATCGACTTCGGCATCAGGCAGCCGGCTGCGGTGCGCGGGCACTACCAGCCGTGCGATTTCGGCTCGGTGCTGACCCTCGCGCTACCCAATGCCACACTGGAGATCAGCCTACAGGTGCCGGGCGAGCACAACGCAATGAATGCGCTCGCCGCGGCGGCGGCCGCCTTTGCGCTCGACATCAGCCACCGCAGCATCGTCGCCGGGCTGTCGGGATTCGGCGGCGTCAAGGGTCGCCTGCAGAAGAAGCCCGCACTGCACGGCAGCACCTTCATCGACGACACCTACAACGCCAATCCCGATTCGGTTAAGGCCGCATTGGCCGTGCTGGCGCAACAGGCCGGCAAGAAAGTGCTGGTGCTGGGTGACATGGGCGAACTGGGCAGCGACGCCGCGGCGATGCACGCTCAGATCGGGCAGGCGGCACGCGAAGCCGGCGTCGACAGGTTGCTGGCACTGGGCGAACTGACGAAGGAAACCGTCGGGGCCTTCGGCGCCGGTGCAATGCATTTCGAACGTATCCAGGAACTGCTTGCCGAACTCGAAAACGCACTCACGCCCGACACCACCGTGCTGGTGAAAGGCTCGCGTTTCATGCAGATGGAACGCGTGGTCAACAGTTTTATGGAAGACCCGGCACCTTCGCAGCCGGGGCACGAGGGACACTGACATGCTCCTGTGGCTGTTTCAGCATCTGGGCCAGGACGTTCGGGTATTCAACGTCTTCAACTACCTGACGCTGCGTGCCGTGCTGGCCACGCTCACCGCACTGACGATCTCCTTCATCGTCGGCCCGGCCGTGATCCGCAAGCTCACTGCGCTGAAAATCGGCCAGTCGGTGCGCAGCGACGGCCCGCAAACCCATCTGGTCAAGGCCGGCACGCCGACCATGGGCGGCGCGTTGATCCTGGTCTCGGTCGCCGTGACCACGCTGCTGTGGGCGGATCTGACCAACGACTATGTGTGGCTGGCCTTGCTCACCCTGCTGGGCTTCGGCGTCATCGGCTGGGTCGACGACTGGCGCAAGGTCGTCGAGAAGAACTCGCGCGGCCTGCCCTCGCGCTGGAAATATTTCTGGCAGTCGGTGATCGGCCTCGCGGTCGCGGCCTACCTGTGGCACACGGCCAGCCTGCCGGCGCACACCGAGCTCATCATTCCCTTCCTCAAGCACGCCACGGTTCCGTTGTCGGCGGTGGGCTTCATCGCGCTGACCTATTTCGTCATCGTCGGCTCCAGCAACGCGGTCAACCTGACCGACGGCCTCGATGGCCTGGCGATCCTGCCGACCGTGATGGTGGCATCCGCCCTGGCGATCTTTGCCTACGTCGCGGGCAACGCGGTGTTCTCGAAATACCTCGGCCTGCCGCACGTGCCCGGTGCGGGCGAGCTCGCGGTGTTCTGTTCGGCGATGGCGGGTGCGGGGCTGGCCTTCCTGTGGTTCAACGCCTATCCGGCGGAAGTGTTCATGGGCGACGTCGGCGCGCTGGCGCTGGGTGCCGCCCTCGGCGTGGTCGCCGTCATCGTGCGGCAGGAAATCATCCTCTTCATCATGTGTGGCGTGTTCGTGGTGGAAACCCTGTCGGTCATGGTGCAGGTTGCCTCGTTCAAGCTTACCGGCAAACGCGTGTTCCGCATGGCGCCGATCCACCATCACTACGAATTGAAAGGCTGGAAGGAGAACCAGGTGGTGGTGCGTTTCTGGATCATCAGCATGATGCTGGTGCTGATCGGCCTGTCGAGCCTGAAGCTGAGATGAACTACGACAGCCTGAACCTTTCCGGCAAACAGGTCCTGGTGCTCGGCCTCGGCGACACCGGGCTGTCATGCACCCGCTGGCTGGCGGCGCGTGGCGCCCAGGTGAACGTGGCCGACAGCCGCGCGACGCCGCCGCATGCTGCGCGTCTGGCGGAATGGTTGCCGCAGGTGCCGCTCTTTACCGGTCCGTTCGACGATGCCCGCCTACTGGCGGCCGACATGCTGGTGCTCAGCCCGGGCGTGCCGTTGGCCGAACCGGCTGTCGCGCGTGCCGTCGCTGCAGGCGTCGAGGTGGTGGGTGATGTGGAACTGTTCGCCCGCGCGATCCATGCACTCAACACCGAGCGTGCCGCGTCGACCGATTCAAGCGGCCCGATGCGGGTGATCGCCATCACCGGCAGCAACGGCAAGAGCACCGTCACCTCGATGTGCGGCGACATGTGTCGCACGGCTGGGCTGACCACTTGCGTGGCCGGCAATATCGGCCTGCCGGTGCTGGATGCACTGGCCGAAATCGAACAAGGCATCGCCCCTGCACCCCAGGTGTGGGTACTGGAATTGTCGAGCTTCCAGCTTGAGACGACCACCAGCCTCAACGCCGATGCCGCCACGGTGCTCAACGTGTCGGAAGACCACATGGATCGCTATCCCGACATGGACGCTTACGCCGCTGCCAAGGCACGCATCTATGGCGGCGTCGGCGTGCAGGTGGTGAACCGCGACGATGCACGCAGCCTCGCCATGGCACGACCCGGCCGCCACGTGGTCAGCTTCGGTCTGGATCGCTGCCCGAGGGGCGAGAACTTCGGTTTGTGCGAGGACGAGCTCTGCCTGGGCGGCGACATGCTGATGCCCTTGTCCGCGCTGCCGGTGGCCGGGCTGCACAACGCGGCCAATGCGCTGGCGGCCCTGGCGCTGACCCGCGCGCTGGATTTGCCGATGGAGGCCTTGTTGCGCGGTCTGTTGCATTTCAAGGGACTGCCGCACCGGGTGGAAAAGGTCGCCGAGATCGAGGGGGTGACCTACTACGACGACTCGAAAGGCACCAATGTCGGCGCCACCGAGGCCGCGCTGTATGGCATGGGTAATCGCAAAGCAGTGGTGATCCTGGGCGGCGACGGCAAGGGGCAGGATTTCAGCCCGCTCAAGGCGGCAGTGGAAGCCAATGCCCGGGCCGTGGTGCTGATCGGGCGCGACGCTTCGCTGATCGATGCCGCCATCGCAGGCTGTGGCGTCGACGTCTATGCGGCCACGAGTCTTGCCGATGCAGTAAGCCAGGCGCAGCGTCTCGCCCATCCCGGCGATGCCGTCCTGCTGTCGCCCGCCTGCGCCAGCTTCGATATGTTCCGCAACTACGTTCATCGCGCCGAAGTGTTCGTCGCCGCCGTGAACAAGCTGGCGGCTGAAAGGGCGGCGAACTGATGCTTTATGCCGCGCGTGCGCCCAAACCCAGTGCCGAGCTCGATTTCAGCCTGTTGTGGCTGGCCATGGGCCTGCTGGCGATCGGCCTGGTGATGGTCTATTCCGCGTCGATTGCGATCGCCGAAGCCGCTCGTTATACCCATCACAACGGCGAGTACTACCTGCTGCGGCAGGGCATCTTCATCGCCATGGGCGTCGGGGTCGGCATCGCCGCGTTCCGGGTGCCGATGCGCGTGTGGCAGCAGGCAGCTCCCTATCTCTTTCTGGCCGGCCTGCTGTTGCTGGTGGTCGTGCTGATCCCGCATATCGGTCGAGAGGTCAACGGCAGCCGGCGCTGGATTCCGCTCGGTTTTGCCAACCTGCAGCCCTCGGAACTGATGAAATTCCTTGCCGTGTTGTATGCGGCCGACTACACCACGCGCAAGGCCGCCTTCATGCATGACTTCAAGAAGGGATTTCTGCCGATGGCCGCGGTGATGATGCTGGCCGGTGCCCTGTTGCTGCGCGAGCCGGATTTCGGCGCCTTCGTCGTCATCGTCTCGATCGCCATGGGCATTCTGTTTCTCGGCGGCCTCAACTGGAAGGTATTCGCTGGACTGGTGGTGGTGCTGCTGGTCGGGTTTGCTCTCCTGATCCTGACCTCGCCGTATCGCCTGCAGCGCGTGCTCGGCTTCATGGATCCGTTCGCCGACCCGTATGGCAAGGGTTACCAGCTGTCGCACGCCCTGATCGCCTTCGGTCGTGGCGAGTGGCTGGGCCTGGGCCTGGGCGGCAGCATCGAAAAACTGTTCTACCTGCCGGAGGCGCACACCGATTTCCTGATGGCCGTGATCGCCGAGGAGTTCGGTTTCGTCGGCGTCGTCGTGGTAATCGGTCTGTTTGGCTGGCTCATCGTCAAGGCCTTCCTGATCGGCCACCGTGCAGCCCAGCTCGAGCGCAATTTCTGTGCACTGGTGGCGCAGGGTATCGGGATCTGGATCGGTGTGCAGGCGCTCATCAACATGGGCGTGAACGTCGGCCTTCTGCCCACCAAGGGCCTCACGCTGCCTTTCCTGTCGTTCGGCGGCAGCGGCATCATCGCCAACTGCCTGGCGGTCGCCATCCTGTTGCGCATCGACTGGGAACACCGGCAGATGATGCGGGGAAAAACCTTCTGATGGCCGCCCTGAACCGTACGCTCATGGTCATGGCCGGCGGCACTGGCGGTCACGTCTACCCGGCGCTTGCGGTGGCCGACGCGTTGCGCGCGCGCGGCTGGGAGGTATTCTGGCTCGGTACGCGCGCCGGGCTGGAAGCGCGCGTAGTCCCGGCGGCGGGCATCGACATGGTGTGGGTCAGCATGGGTGGCGTGCGTGGCAAGGGCCTGCTGAAAAAGCTGCTGTTGCCGGCCACCCTGCTGGTCGCCTTCTGGCAGAGCCTCGTCGCCATCCTCAAGCGCCGCCCCGATGTCGTGCTCGGCATGGGCGGCTATACCGCCTTCCCCGGCGGCATGATGGCGAGCCTGCTCAACCGGCCCCTGGTCATCCACGAACAGAATTCGATCGGCGGCCTCACCAACCGGGTGCTGGCTTGTCTTGCAGACCGTGTGCTGACGGCTTTTCCCAAGGTATTCACTCATGCGCACGACAAACCGATCCCATGCCGTCGTGTGACGACCGAATGGGTGGGTAACCCAGTACGGAGCGATATTGTCGCTCTGGCAAACGAGCAGCGCACCGACATTGCCGCCACCACGCCGATGGCGCCCAACGGACCGCTACGCCTGCTGGTGGTCGGCGGCAGTCTCGGCGCACAGGCCCTGAACGAACGGGTCCCGCAGGCGCTGGCCCTGCTGCCTGCGGACCAGCGTCCGCATGTTGTCCATCAGTCCGGCCGTCAGCACCTGGATGCGCTGCGTGCGAACTATGCCGCCGCCAGCGTCGAGGCCGAGGTGTGCGATTACATCGAGGACATGGCTGCCGCCTATCGCGACTGCGATTTCGCGATCTGCCGCGCAGGCGCGATGACCGTGGCCGAACTGGCCTGTGCCGGCGTGCCTGCGGTGCTGGTGCCTTTCCCCTTTGCGGTGGACGACCACCAGACCGGTAATGCCCAGTTCCTGTCCGAAGCAGGCGCGGCGTGGCTGATCCAGCAGAAGGATTTGACCGCGGAAAAGCTGGCGGAACTGGTCGGCAGCCTCGACCGTGCCAGCCTCGCTGCGATGTCGGGCAAGGCACGCGCGCTGGCAAAACCCGATGCCACGGCTCGCGTCGCCGATATTTGCGAGGCACTTGCCAAATGAAACACGCCGTCAAGCACATCCATTTCGTGGGCATCGGCGGCGTCGGCATGAGTGGCATCGCCGAAGTGCTGCTGAACCTGGGTTATAGCGTGTCGGGCTCGGACCTGGCCGACAACGCGGTGACGCAGCGGCTGGCCGGCCTGGGCGCGCGCATCCATCGCGGCCATGCGGCGGAGAATATCGTCGACGCCGATGCTGTCGTCACTTCGACCGCAGTACAGGAAGACAACCCCGAGGTCATCGCTGCGCGCGAGAAGAAGATTCCCATCGTGCCGCGCGCACTGATGCTGGCCGAACTGATGCGGCTGCTGCTGGCCGAACTGATGCGGCTGCAGCGCGGCATTGCGATCGCCGGCACGCACGGCAAGACCACCACGACCAGCCTGGTCGCCAGCATCCTCGGCGAAGCGGGCATGGATCCGACCTACGTCATCGGCGGCAAGCTCACTGCCGCCGGCACCAATGCGCGACTCGGCAAGGGCGATTTCCTGGTGGCCGAGGCCGACGAGTCCGATGCCTCCTTCCTTTACCTCACGCCGGTGATCGCGATCGTCACCAACATCGACGCCGATCACATGGATACCTATGGCCATGATTTCGAGCGCCTGAAAACCGCCTTCGTCGATTTCACGATCCGCACGTGCGCGAGATCCTGCCGCGCATCACCAAGCCGATCACCACCTACGGTCTGGACGAGTCGGCGCAGGTGCGTGCGGTCAATCCGCGCTTCGAGCGCGGCCAGATGCGTTTCACGGTCAAGCGCGAAGGCATGGCCGATCTCGACGTGATGCTGAATCACCCGGGCATGCACAACGTGCTGAATGCGCTGGCGGCGATTGCCGTGGCGAGCGAAGTCGGTGCCGATGATGCCGCCATCGTCAAGGCGCTTGCCGAGTTCCATGGCGTGGGCCGCCGCTTCCAGCGTTACGGCGAGTTGTCCGCGAAGGATGGCGGGAAGTATTGCCTGGTCGACGACTACGGCCATCATCCGGTCGAGATGGCCGCCACGCTCGCCGCAGCGCGCGGCGCCTTTCCCGGCCGGCGTCTGGTGCTGGTGTTCCAGCCACATCGTTTCACGCGCACGCGCGACTGCTTCGAGGATTTCGTGAAAGTGCTGTCGGAAACCGACGTGCTGGTGTTGACCGAGGTGTACCCGGCAGGCGAGGCCCCCATCGTGGCGGCCGATGGCCGCGCGCTGGCGCGCGCGGTGCGGGTGGCCGGCAAGGTCGAGCCGGTGTTCGTGGAAAACGTGACCGATGTCCCGGCCACGGTGCGCGATCTCGCGCAGGCGGGCGACGTGGTGCTGGTGATGGGGGCCGGCAGTATCGGCCAGGTGGCGCCCGCACTGGGTTCGGAATCCGCCGGGAGGACAAACCATGCGGCATGACTACCGCATGAGCGAAGTCGACATGGCGGGCGGGGGCGCACCCGTCCTGCGCGGGCACTTCCTCTACAACGAACCGATGAAGAAGCATGTGTCGTGGCGCGCTGGCGGTGCCGCGCAACGCGTCTACATTCCGGCCGATCTCGAGGATCTGACCTGGCTGGTCCGTTCGGTCCCGGCGCACGAAAGCGTTCACATGGTGGGTTTGGGCAGCAATCTGCTGGTGCGTGACGGCGGGGTCGCCGGCGTGGTGATCTTGTTGCACGGCGTGCTGAGAAAACTGGCCATCGAAAGCCGTACGCATGGATTGCCGCCGGCGCCGGCAGATGTCGACACTGCCTTGGTGTACGCCCAGGCAGGCGTCGCCTCGCCCAAGCTGGCACGTTTTGCCGCCAACCACGATCTCGTCGGCGGCGAGTTCTGGGCCGGCATTCCGGGCACCGTCGGCGGTGCCATCGCCATGAACGCCGGCTGCTACGGCAGCGAAACCTGGGACAAGGTGGTGCAGGTACAAACCCTGGATCGCGATGGCCAGTTGAACGAACGGTTGCCGGATGAATATGTGACCGGCTACCGCCATGTCGCGCTGAAGCTTGCGCATCAGGAATGGTTCATCGGCGGCTGGTTCCGCCTCACGCGTGGCGATGGCGCGGCTTCGCGCGAAATCATCAAGGACTTGCTGAAAAAACGCATTGCCTCGCAGCCACTGAATCTGCCCAACGCCGGTTCGGTGTTCCGCAATCCCCCTGGCGACTATGCGGCCCGGCTGGTCGAGACCTGTGGCCTCAAGGGTTTCAGGATCGGTGGCGCGCAGGTGTCGACCAAGCATGCCAACTTCATCGTCAATACAGGCAACGCCACGGCAGCCGACATCGAGCGACTGATCGAGCATGTGGAAGAGACCGTGGAGACGCGCACCAATGTGCGGTTGATCCGCGAAGTGAGAATTATTGGAGAACGTCTGTGAGCACGATCGTATCGGCGAAGGCATTCGGAAAAGTCGCCGTGATGCTGGGCGGCACGTCGGCGGAACGGCCGGTGTCGCTCAATAGCGGCGCAGCGGTGCTGGCTGCGCTGGCCCGACAGGGGGTCGATGCGCACGCATTCGATCCGGCGAACCGCAATCTCGGAGATCTCATCACAGGTGAGTTCGACCGGGTCTTCATCGCGCTGCACGGGCGCTACGGCGAGGATGGGTGCATGCAGGGCGCACTCGAACTGCTGGGCATTCCCTATACCGGCAGCGGCGTGATGGCGTCGGCCATCGGCATGGACAAGTGGCGTACCAAGCTTTTGTGGCGCGCCGCCGGACTGCCGACTGCCGACTGGGACATTCTCACCGCGGCCAGCGATTTTGTCGCAGCGGAAAAGAAGCTGGGCCTGCCCATTTTCGTGAAGCCCGCCCGTGAGGGGTCGAGCATCGGCATGAGCAAGGTGACCGAGCCGGGTACGCTGAAGGCGGCCTATGAGACCGCCGCCGAACACGACACATTGGTGCTGGCCGAGAAGTTCATCGACGGCGCCGAATTCACCGTCGGCATCCTCGGCGAGGCCGCCTTGCCGCTGATCCGCCTAGAGCCAGCGAAAGACAAGGCCTTCTACGACTTCGAAGCCAAATACCTGCGCAACGATACCCAATATCACTGCCCGGCGGGGCTCCCGGAGATGCAGGAAATGGCGTTGCGGAAATTGGCGCTCGACGCTTTCCGCCTGGTCGGCGGGCGCGGCTGGGGACGGGTCGACGTCATGCTGGACAGCCTCGATAACCCCTACCTGCTGGAGGTGAATACCTCGCCCGGCATGACCGACCACAGCCTGGTACCGATGGCCGCGCGCGTCGCCGGCCTGGATTTCGACGCCCTGTGCATGAAGATACTGGAGCAGACGCTGTGACGTCTCCGGAACTCGCCGCCCATCCGCTGTCGCAGGTCGCCCGCGTGCTGACCTGGGGCGCGCTCGGGCTGCTGGCCTACGGCACCGCCAGCTGGGTGGCTGCGCAGCCGTGGTTCGCCCTGCACACCATCGAGGTGAAAACGCCGGTAGCGCACGTCACCGAGGCGCAGATCCGCCTGGTGGCCGAGCGTCAGGTACGCGGGACCTTCTTCACGGTGGATCTCGAGCATGTACGCAACAGCCTGGAAAAGCTGCCCTGGGTGCGCGAAGCGCGCGTGGAGCGCCGCTGGCCCGACACCCTGGTGGTCTCGCTCACCGAGCATGTGCCGCTTGCCCGCTGGAACGACGATGCCCTCGTGAGCGAGACCGGCGAAGTGTTTGGCGCCGCCGTGTCCACCAAGCTACCGCGCCTTGTCGGCCCCGAGGGCAGCAGCACCGAAGTGGTCGCGACGTACCGCCACTATCAGGCGGCACTGGCTCCCCTGGGCATGACGATAGACGAATTGCGGCTGTCACCGCGCCGCGCCTGGCGTGTGCGCCTCGACAACGGCATGCAGCTGGCGCTTGGCCGGATGCAGACCGACAAGCGGCTGGCGCGTTTCGTCGCCCTGTATCCGCGCCTGTTCGGCCAGCAGCCGGCAAAGGACGGGCAGGCTGCGGCCACCCCTCCCATCCCGCTGATGGTTGACCTGCGCTACACCGACGGCTTCGCCGTGCGCATGCCGAACGGCGTGACCCCTTTTAAATCGAGTGAAACATGAGTGCACTGCAACATGAGTAAGCCAAGAGATCCCAAAAACCTCGTCGTCGGTCTCGACATCGGCACGTCCAAGATCGTCTGCATCGTTGCCGAGATCAACGACGAGGGCATGCTCGAGGTCATCGGCATGGGCACGCATCCGTCGCGCGGCCTGCGCCGTGGCGTGGTGGTCAACATCGAAGCCACCGTCAACGCCATCCAGCGCGCGCTGGAGGAGGCCGAGCTGATGGCCGACTGCAAGATCCGCGAGGTGTACACCGGCATCGCCGGCAGCCACATCAAGAGCTTCAACTCGCACGGCATGTTCGCCATCAAGGACAAGGAAATCAGCCAGATGGACGTCGACCGCGTGGTGGAAACCGCGCGTGCGGTGAACATCCCGACCGATCAGCAGATCCTGCACACCATCCCGCAGGAATTCATCGTCGACGGCCAGGAAGACGTGCGCGATCCGCTCGGCATGAGCGCGGTGCGCCTGGAGGTGAAGGTGCACATCGTCACCGGCGCGGTGTCGGCGGCGCAGAACATCATCAAATGCGTACGCCGCTGCGGGATCGAAGTGGCCGACCTGGTGCTGCAGCCGCTGGCCAGCGCGATGGCGGTGCTGACCGAGGACGAGAAGGAACTCGGCGTGTGCCTGGTCGACATCGGCGGCGGCACCACCGACATCGCGGTGTTCACCAACGGTGCCATCCGCCATACCGCGGTGATTCCGGTGGCGGGCGACCAGGTCAACAACGACATCGCGGTGGCGCTGCGCACGCCGCCGAAGGAGGCCGAGGACATCAAGGTGCAATACGGCTGCGCCTTGCGCCAGCTGGCCGACGCGCGCGACATGATCGAAGTGCCCGGCATCGGCGACCGTCCGCCGCGGACACTGTCCCGCCAGACGCTGGCCGAATTCATCGAACCGCGCATGGAAGAGCTGTATTCGCTGGTGCAGGCCGAATTGCGCCGCAGTGGATTCGAGGAACTGCTGTCGTCCGGCATCGTCATTACCGGCGGCTCGGCGGCGATGCAGGGCATGGTCGAGCTCGGCGAAGAGGTCTTCCACATGCCGGTGCGGATGGGTTGGCCGCGTTATGAAGGCGCGCTGTCGGACGTCATGCGCAATCCGCGTTATGCCACTTGCATGGGCCTGTTGATGGCCGGCCTGGAAGCGCGCGGGCGCGATGCGCCGAAGTTGTCCAGCGGCAACTTCAAGGACATTTTTGAACGCATGAAGAGCTGGTTCAAGGGGAATTTTTGACGCCGTGCGAACGACGTTGAAACGGTATTTGGCGGTGGTGTCGGGTGTATCGGTACATCGAGGCAAACACGCCAAAGGATTTTCGAGTGTGGTTTTTGATTGGGCAAAAAGGAGGAAGCAATATGTTTGAACTGATGGATGTAGACACCCAGGACGCAGTGATCAAGGTCATCGGCGTGGGCGGTTGTGGCGGCAATGCGGTCGATCACATGATCAGCTCCGGATTGAATGGCGTGGAATTCATCGCCATCAACACCGACGCGCAGGCGCTGAAGCGCAACCAGGCCAAGCTGCAACTGCAGTTGGGCAACGGCGTGACCAAGGGCCTGGGCGCCGGCGCCAACCCCGATGTCGGCCGCGAAGCCGCGCTGGAAGACCGCGAGCGCATTGCCGAATTGATCGACGGCGCCGACATGCTGTTCATCACCGCCGGCATGGGTGGCGGTACGGGCACCGGTGCGGCGCCGGTGGTGGCCGAGGTCGCCAAGGAACTCGGCATCCTCACGGTGGCTGTCGTCACCAAGCCCTTCATGTTCGAAGGCAAGCGCGTGCGCGCCGCCAACGCTGGCATCGAGGCGCTGTCGCGCCACGTCGATTCGCTGATCATCATTCCCAACGAGAAATTGATGCAGGTGCTGGGCGACGACGTCTCCATGCTCGACGCCTTCAAGGCCGCCAACAACGTGCTGCATGGCGCCGTCGGTGGCATCGCCGAAGTCATCAACTGCCCCGGCCTGGTCAACGTCGACTTCGCCGACGTGCGCACCGTGATGAGCGAGATGGGCATGGCCATGATGGGTTCGGCACAGGCCAGCGGCGAAAACCGTGCGCGCATCGCCGCCGAACAGGCCGTCGCCAGCCCGCTGCTGGAAGACGTCAACCTCGCCGGCGCGCGCGGCGTGCTGGTCAACATCACCGCTTCCTCCACCGTCAAGATGAAGGAAATCCACGAGGTGATGAACACCATCAAGGGCTTCACCGCGGAAGAGGCCACGGTCATCGTCGGCCAGGTGCTCGACGACACCATGGAAGACGCTCTGCGCGTCACCATGGTCGCCACCGGCCTGGGCAATCCCGTTGCCCGTCAGAACCAGAAGCCGATGCAGATCATCCGCACCGGCACCGACGATGCGCCGATGATGGTGAACGGCAACAGCGAGGAGCTGCCCAGCGTGATGACCAGTCGCCGCAGCCGGACCATCCAGGCGATGACCGATTCCGGCATCGACACCCTGGACATCCCGGCCTTCCTGCGTCGCCAAGCTGACTGAGCGTGGTTGTAGCCGCATACGATTCCGCATGGGCTTTAGCCCATAGCGGATCGGAGTCCTTTAGGGCTTTAGCGGCTTTACAACCACGGCCTGCCCCTTGCGGGTAGAGCGGGGTTGTTGCCGCCTACGATTCCACGATGGGCTTTTCCGCCCATCGTGGATCGGAGTCCTTTGTGTGGGGAATCCCCTGCCGGGTGAACTCGTCCGCATGAAGCCGGGTCCTATTCCCGTTCCATGTGTAGGGTTGCCCGTCGCGCGACCGGTTAAAATGACGGAATGATCAAGCAACGTACTCTTAAAACGCCCGTCAAGGCGACCGGCGTCGGCCTGCATTCCGGCGTCAAGGTCGAGATGACCCTGCGCCCTGCCGGGCCCAATACCGGCATCGTGTTCAGGCGCATGGATCTCGATCCGCCGGTCGACCTCAAGGCCGACCCCTATCTCGTCACCGACACCCGGCTGTGCTCGATGCTCGAGTCCGGTCCGGCCAAGGTGTCGACCGTCGAGCATCTGATGTCGGCGCTCGCCGGCCTGGGGATCGACAACCTGTTGGTCGACCTGACCGGCCCGGAGATTCCCATCATGGACGGCTCCTCGGCGCCGTTCGTGTTCCTGCTGCAGTCCGCCGGCATCGTCGAGCAGGATGCGGCGAAGCTGTATGTGCGCATCACGCAGCCGATCGAGGTGAAGGACGGCGACAAATGGGCGCGTTTCGTTCCGCACAACGGCTTCAAGGTCGAATTCACCATCGACTTCAAGCACCCCGTGTTCGACAAGAGCGGCAAGACCGTCAGCATCGATTTCGCCGACACGGCCTACACGAAGGAAGTCGCGCGCGCCCGTACCTTCGGCTTCATGCACGAGGTCGAGGCCTTGCGCAACAGCGGACTGGCGCTGGGCGGCTCGCTCGACAACGCCATTGTCATGGATGAATACCGCGTGCTGAACCAGGATGGCCTGCGTTATGACGACGAGTTCGTCAAACACAAGGTGCTCGACGCCATTGGCGATCTCTATCTGCTGGGTCATCCGGTCATCGGCGCCTTCGAGGCCTACAAATCCGGCCATGCGCTCAACAATGCGCTGCTGCGCGAGTTGCTGCAGCACCGGGAGTCCTGGGAATTCGTCAGCTTCGCGCATGAAGAGGAGGTGCCGGCCGCCTTCCTGCGCCTGCATCCGCTCACGGCCTGATGATCGTCATCCGGCTGCTGATCGTCGCCCTGCTCATTGCGATGGCTGCGCTCGGGTTGGCCTGGCTGTTTACCGGCAATCGGAAATATCTCGGGTATATGGGCCGCGTGCTGCGTTTCGCGATCGTGTTCGGCTTTGTTGCCGCCTTGTTGTTTGTGGTGGAACGCGTGGTGCTGAGATAAGCAACGATGTGGAAAAGCCACAGCCAAGACATGGAATTGGTGCTATAAAACGACGAAGCGTGCGGACCATATCGAGTGCTAAGCAAGGCGCATTCCGCGACGGCGCTTGCGATAATCAGGGTGGAATGGCGTATCTACAAGGTCGCCGAGGCTATCCTTACCCAACCCTGGAGGAGTAACATGGCGCCAGACCGCTCTCGTGTTGGTGGGGGGCGCCAGCTTATTGTTGAAGGTCCGCCCATTTTGAATCCCACAGATCCCAAGGAGTAACTCTATGCGTATCAAAACCCTGTCAGTCCTCATCGCCCTTGCCGGCACGGCCCTGCAGGCGCACGCGGCGGACGACCGTCTCTACGTCGCGCCGACCGTGAACTACACCTTCTCCGACAACGATCGCCAGGCCGACGACGGCTGGGGTGGCGGCCTGGCACTCGGCAAGCCCATCACCGAACACCTGAACATGGAGTTGTCGCTGACGGGCAGTTCGCTTGATTACAAGACCGGCAGCGGCAAATACGACCTGTGGGGTCTGGGGGTCGACGCGCTGTATCTCTTCAACCGCAATGCCGACTTTACGCCCTACGGCGTAGTGGGCCTGGGCGCCTTGTATACCGACATCCCGGGCAAGCATGACACTGGCCTGATGGGCAATATCGGCCTCGGCATCATGAAGCGCCTGACCGACAACATTTCCCTGCGCGCCGACGCGCGCTACCGCATGGATGGCAACTCCACCAAGGCGTTCGGGGCGAATGATTTCGGCGACGCGATCATCAGCGTCGGCCTGAATTTTGCCCTGGGCCAGAAAGCCCAGCCCATGCCCAAGCCGGAACCTGCACCCGCTCCCGTTGCTGAGCCCGCACCCGCCCCTATGCCTGCCCCCGCCCCTGCGCCTGTCGTGCAGCCGGAGCCGGCCGCAGCGGCGCTCACGACTCCGCAGGCGCAGCAGCTCGATCAAGCCAAGTCGGGCGATGTGGTGGTGATCCTGGAAGGCGTGAATTTCGAGTTTGACTCCGCCCGCCTGCGCCCGGATGCCATCACCATCCTCGACGAGGCCGTGACCGTGCTGAACCGTCGCAAGGACATCAGCGTGGACGTGGTCGGCCACACCGACAGCACCGGTACCAAGCAGTACAACCAGGGCCTGTCCGAGCGCCGTGCCAAGTCGGTGTACGACTATTTCGTCAACAAAGGCATCGCCGCCGATCGGTTGACCACCAAGGGTTATGGCGAGACCAAACCCGCCTACAGCAATGCCACCCGCGAAGGCCGTGCCAAGAACCGCCGCGTGGAACTGGTCGTCAAGTAAGCGCGCATCCTCGCTGTAACGGAAGGGCCGCATCTACGGATGCGGCCTTTTTGTTTTCACGGGCGAGAGGAAACAGGCGCGGCCCAAGGAAGGGACTTGCCAGGCGGCTGCAAGCGACCGTCTCGAATCCGTGTCCGGGTGGGTAATCCATGATGGCCCTAGACGCGCGGCGCCAAGCAGACACGGTTGCGGCCGCCATGCTTCGCCGCATAGAGGCCGGCGTCCGCGCGGCCGATGGCCTGTTCGTAGGACTCCGCGCCGTCATACTCGCTGACGCCGATGCTGACTGTGACCGAGACCGGGTGTGCGTCGACGGCGAACTGCGCCTGCTCGATTTTCAGGCGCAACTGTTCGGCGACATGCTGTCCTTGTTCGAGGGTGCTGCCCTTGAGTACGACGAGAAACTCTTCTCCGCCCCAACGGATGGCAATATCCGATGCCCGCAGCCCTTTCTGAAGCGAGACCGCGACCTGGCTCAGGATGCGATCGCCGCCGATGTGCCCGAACCGGTCGTTGATCGATTTGAAGTGATCGATGTCGATCAGCAGGATGGAAATCGGGCGCGGGTCGCGCCGGTATTCGGCAAAGGTCTTGTCGATCAGGATGCTGAAGGCCTGGCGGTTGAGCAGGCCGGTGAGCTTGTCGGTGGCGGCCATGTCCTCGATGCGTTGCTGGTACCGTGCGAGCGCGATATGGGTCAGGAACAGCACCAGCAGCGTAATGCCCAGACATACCGCGAGATTGACGTAAAGGGTCTGACGGATGTCGGCCAGCGCGGCATCCACGCCTTTTTCCACGAACAGATACCACTTGAGTTCGGGAATGTAGTTCACATTGAGCAGATGGAGGCCGTGACTGTCCCTGAACTGATAGGAACCGGATTTTTCACGCAGGACGCGGTCGACGATGTCGCGCAGGCCCGGCGTCGCGCGCAGGTCGGTTTCCTGGCGTCCGGACTGGTTACCGAACAGGACGGTCTTGCCGTGCGCATCCACGAAATAGATGGTGCGCTGGAAACGCTGCTGGTAATTCGAGATGAGGTGGCGCACGGCATCCACGGTGAGCCCGACGCCGGTAGCGCCGAGAAAGCGGCCGTCGAAGTCGAAGACGCGATAATTGACGAAGATGGTCAGTGCATCCCGGTTGGCGAGATCGGGATCGACATTGATCTCGTAGGGTTCCGACATGGCACGCACCCGGTAGTACCAGACGTCGCGGGATGCCTTCGGCGACACCTGCTTCAGGATGCCCTCCCCAGTGTAGTAGTTGGCGCTGCGCTCGGACACGAAGAAGCTGCTGAATGCGCCGTAGCGCGTTTTGATCTCCTGCAGATAACGGACCATGTCCCCGACGTCCCGCTCTCCGCCCACAACCCAGTCGCGCAGGAAGGTGTCGTGCGCCATGGTCGACGAGATGAGCACGGGCCGCACCAGGTCCTTCTGGATTTCCGAATAGATATTGCTCGATGTGAGCGGCAGTTCCTGGGCGACGATGGCATTCAGGATCGCCTGTTTCGACACGTAGTAGCTGCTGAGCGTGGTGGCGAAGAAGCCGGCTGCCAACAGGATGCTCAGCCACAGGAGCAGGCGCTGGCGCTTGAAAATACGGTGTGCTGAGTACATATACGAGAGAAACAGGGCGCGCGCGATTTTAGCAAACACCCATGCCGAGCATGGGGTCAATGCGGGCAGTATGACATCGGCGGGGCGGTTTTCGGCGAGCGTGCAATATTTAGTTCAACGTGCAATAGAACGAGCACGGCTGGCGGGCCAAACCAGCTTGATCAGGTTTTCCGGTGGTGGCGCAACAGCTTGTCCAGGGCGTCCTTCAGCGGACCGTCCTCGATCTCCGCATTGAGATGCGCCAAGCCTTCCAGTGCGGCGGGCGGCAAGCCGGTTTTTTCGACGGGATGGACATAGCGCGCGAGCAACTCGGGGTTGACGCTGACGCGTACCGCCGTCGCCACGATTCCGTGCTTGCCGAGGCTGGCGATCAGCGCGTCGGTCTGGTGGCGCAGGCGGCTGGCGACGGCCCCGCTGTCACAGGCGAGGCTCAATACCTCGTTATCCAGCTGCATGACGCGAACGTGCCCGGCCAGCGCAGCGGGCAGGGAACGATCGAGCGCGGCCTGGGTCTTCAGCAGGGTCCGGGCGCGTATGGCCAGGCCGTTCGGCAGTTGGCTGGCGAGCAGGTCGGCCAGGCTCGATGCACTCATGGGCGTGACACGCCGGCGTCACGGGATGCCGGCCCCGCTATGTTAAGATTCAACGGTTTACCGCGTCCTGCGGGCATTTCGGATTCCTCATGCTGCAATCCCTATTCAAGAAAGTCTTCGGCAGCCGCAACGACCGGCTGGTCAAACAATACCTGCAAAAGGTGAAAGCGATCAATGCGCTGGAGCCGGCGATGGAGAAATTATCCGACGCCGAACTGGCAGGCAAGACGGCTGAGTTCAAGTCGCGGCTCGAAAACGGCGAGACGCTCGACAAGCTGCTGCCGGAAGCTTTTGCCGTGGTGCGCGAATCCTCCCGCCGGGTGCTTGGCATGCGCCATTTCGACGTGCAGATGGTGGGCGGTATGGTGTTGCACGACGGCAAGATCGCCGAGATGCGCACCGGCGAAGGCAAGACGCTGATGGCGACCTTGCCGGCCTACCTGAACGCGCTGGCGGGCAAGGGTGTGCACGTGGTGACGGTGAACGATTACCTGGCCAGCCGGGATGCGGAGTCGATGGGCCGGCTGTACGGCTTTCTCGGTCTGACCACCGGCGTCAACATGTCGCAAATGCCGCACGACGAAAAACAGGCCGCGTATGCCGCCGACATCACCTACGGCACCAACAACGAATACGGCTTCGACTACCTGCGCGACAACATGGTCTACCAGATGAGCGAGAAGGTGCAGCGTCCGCTGGCCTTTGGCATCATCGACGAGGTCGACTCGATCCTGATCGACGAGGCGCGCACGCCGCTGATCATATCGGGACAATCGGAAGAGAACACCGCGCTGTACCAGCAGGTCAACCTCGTGCCGCCGCGCCTGACCCGCCAGAAGGACGAGGAATCCGAGGGCGACTACTCGGTCGACGAGAAGTCGCGTCAGGTCCTGTTGTCCGAAACCGGACACGAAAAAGTCGAGGAAATCCTCACCGAGATGGGACTGTTGCTGCCCGGTGGCAGTCTCTACGACGCCTCCAACATCATGCTGATGCACCATGTGTACGCCGCGTTGCGCGCGCACGCGCTGTATTTCCGCGACCAGCACTACGTGGTGCAGAACGGTGAAGTCATCATCGTCGACGAGTTCACCGGTCGCCTGATGAGCGGCCGCCGCTGGTCGGAAGGCCTGCACCAGGCGGTGGAAGCCAAGGAAGGCGTGGCGATCCAGAAGGAAAACCAGACCCTGGCGTCGATCACCTTCCAGAACTACTTCCGCATGTACCAGAAGCTGTCGGGCATGACCGGCACGGCGGACACCGAAGCCTTCGAATTCCAGAGCATCTACGGCCTGGAAACCGTGGTCATACCGACCCACCGCCCGATGATCCGCAAGGACGAGCACGACCAGGTCTACCGGACAGCCAAGGAACGCGACCAGGCGGTGATCAACGATATCCGCGCGCGCAATGCCGGCGGCCAGCCGGTCCTGGTCGGCACCACGTCGATCGAGGCCAACGAACATTTGTCCGCCGAACTGACCCGGGCCGGACTGCAGCATAACGTGCTGAACGCCAAGCAGCACGCCCGCGAAGCGGAAGTGATCGCGCAGGCCGGGATGCCGGGCGGCATCACCATCGCCACCAACATGGCGGGCCGCGGCACCGACATCGTGCTGGGCGGCAGCATCCAGAAAGAGATCGACGCGATCCGCACCGACGAGGCGCTGTCCGACGCGGAGAAGGACGCGCGCATCGCCGCACTGAAGACCGATTGGCAGCCGCGTCACGACGCCGTGGTGGCGGCTGGCGGCCTGCATATCATTGGTACCGAGCGCCACGAGTCGCGCCGCGTCGACAACCAGCTGCGTGGCCGTTCGGGACGCCAGGGCGACCCTGGCTCCAGCCGCTTTTTCCTGTCGCTGGAAGATCCGCTGCTGCGCATCTTCGCGTCCGACCGCGTCGCCGCGATCATGAATCGGCTGAAGATGCCCGAGGGCGAGGCCATCGAGCATCCCTGGGTGACGCGTGCGATCGAGAACGCGCAGCGCAAGGTCGAACAGCGCAACTTCGACATCCGCAAGCAGCTGCTCGAATACGACGACGTCTCCAACGACCAGCGCAAGGTGATTTACGAGCAGCGCAACGAACTGCTGGCGAGCGCCGACATCGGTGACACCGTCCGCGCCATGCGCGACGACGTGCTGGACCAGACCGTCAGCCTGCACATTGCGCCGGGCAGCATGGACGAGCAATGGGACGTGGCGGGCCTTGAAAAGTCGCTGGCGGCACAGTTCTCGCTGGACCTGCCGCTGCAGCAATGGCTGGACGAGGACAAGACCCTGAACGAAGAGGGGCTGCGCAAGAAGATCCTCGAAGCCGCCGACGCGATCTATCGGGAGAAGGAAGCCCTGGTCGGCGGCGACGGCCTGCGCCAATTCGAGCGTGCGGTGATGCTGCAAAGCATGGATACCCACTGGCGCGAGCACCTGTCGGCGCTGGATCATCTGCGCCAGGGCATCCACCTGCGCGGCTATGCACAGAAGCAGCCGAAGCAGGAATACAAGCGCGAGGCGTTCGAACTGTTCTCCGCCATGCTGACCGCGATCAAGACCGAGGTCACCCAGATCACCACCACCGTGCAGATCCGTGCGCCCGAGGACGTGCAGGCGGTCGAGCCGCACGAGCCGTCGAACGTGCAGTTCCAGCACACCGAGTACGACGAGGGCCAGGACTTTGCCGAGGTCGACCAGGCTGCGGCCGCGGGCGAAGGCTATCCCAAGGTCGGCCGCAACGATCCCTGTCCGTGCGGCTCGGGCAAGAAGTACAAGCAGTGCCACGGCCGACTGAACTGAGGACCCGCCATGCCTTACTATGTTTTCCGTCTGGGAATGTTCAAAGTGCTGGAAAAGCAGGGCGAATGGGCGAGCTTCAAGGAAGCCAAGGCCCACACCAACGAACTGCGCAAGACGCTCGATCCCAAGACCGGCGACAAGTACAAGATGATCTTCGCCGAGAACGAGATTGCCGCCCAGGAAACGCTGACGGCGGAGCGTGAACTGGATCAGCGCTTGTCGGGCGACGACTGGTAACGTTGTTCACGCACTGCGCGTCCCTGTCGCCCGGGACGGCATGGCGGGTTCTGATCACTCTGATTAAGCAGTCATGGCTGAATACAACGAAGACGCTTATCGACTGGCTAGAAAAGCCTACATCGAATACAGCTGCCCATTCGAACGGGCCCTGTTGTCGCGCTGCGTGAGCTGCGATCGCTCGCGCAAGCTGAGTCTTGCCGAGCGTGAGGCGATCGCCTGCAGTGATCCCGTGGTACGCGAGCATTGCCTGGCGTTTTACCAGGACCTGCACGAGAACGCGCAATTCGCGCTCCGGATCAACCCTGATGCGCCCTGGCCGTTTGGCAAGGAGATCCGCGCCCAATGCGGCGGCGTGCGCGGGCTGTCGGCTGCCCTGGATGGCCCGACCGACGAGGCGACCGACATTGCCGCCAGCGTGCTGCAGGGGCGAGCACGTTTCGGCGACATTGCCGATTTCCCCTATTCCGAGATCATGCGTGCCGTGGTGCACTACGAGCCGCGCAAGCGTCGCCCATGAGCGGAGCGGGAACCCGGCTCGCCGCGCCCGGTCACTTGTCAGCTTTCGCTTTTTGATTACACTTTCCGCGTGCGCGCCCGACTCCGTCGATTCCTGCTGATGCTGTTGCTGCTGACCCTGCCGGTGCAGGCGTTTGCCTATTCCGCCATGCGGGTCTGCATCCTGTCGGACCAGGCCGCGATGGAACAGATGACGGCGATGCCCGATGACGCCATGGCCATGGCAGACTGCCACGCGCCCGACCAGCCACATCATCCGTCTGACCAGCACGAATGCAAGTTCTGCGCTGCCTGCGCGCTGGCCACGGCCCTGCCGATCGGGTTCGCCGATGGCGTCCCGGTCGTCCCGATCGCACACCGCTATGCTCCGCAGCCGGCTGCATCGTTCAGCGGCTTCATTCCCGACAGTCCCGACCGTCCCCCCCGAACCGCCCTCGCCTGAATCCCGCGCACGAGCGCGGTTCCGTTTTGCGCGCGGCGATCCTGCCGCGAAATTGCGAGGACGATCATGTTGAAACTTTACTTACGCCATGCGGCGCCGTGGGCGCGCGCATCTTTCCTGGGCCTGACGGCGGCTTCTGCGTGGCTGGTAGCGTTGCCTGCCGCACAGGCTGCCGGAGTCCCGCCTTCTCCGCCAGCTGTATCCAATCCTTTCGCGCACTATCGGGCCTGGCGCGAGGACGCATTGCAGGACTGGCGCCAGGCCAACGACCGGGTGGGTGAAATCGGCGGCTGGCGTACCTACCTGCGCGAGTCGCAGCAAACCGGCGAGGTCC
This sequence comes from Thiobacillus sp. SCN 63-57, assembly GCF_001725555.1. NCBI lineage: Bacteria > Pseudomonadati > Pseudomonadota > Betaproteobacteria > Nitrosomonadales > Thiobacillaceae > Thiobacillus > Thiobacillus sp. SCN 63-57. The sequence goes on from NZ_MEGP01000025.1 coordinate 27,358, forward strand.
CGGATCAGACCGGGCAGGCACATCATGCGCACTGAGCGGAAGGCCATGCATCCGACTTTTCCTGCACCGCGTACGCTGACCCTCGCCGTGTTGTCTGCCATCCTGCTGGGCGGCTGCGCGAGCTTTTCCACCGACGGCGGCTTCGAAACGGTCCGGTCCGCCACCCAGTCGCGCATCCAGAAGGATGTCGTCTGGTCACGCGATGAAGCCAGTCGTGCGCAGATCCAGGCGCGCATCAATGCGCTGCTGGCGCAACCGCTCTCCGCAGATGACGCGGTGCAGATTGCGCTGCTCAACAATCCCGGCCTGCAGGCGGCCTTCAACACGCTCGGCATCGCCGAGGCCGACTGGATCGCGGCGCAGCGCCTGCCGAACCCGGGCGTTTCCATCGGCCGTCTCACGCGGGGCAGCGAGGTGGAATCGGAACGCAGCCTGCATCTCAACCTGATGCGGCTGCTGACCATGCCGATACGCATCGACATCGAGCAGCGGCTGTTCGAGCAGACCCGGCGCGAACTGATTCTGAACGTACTGCGGCTGGCGGCGGACACCCGCAAGGCCTGGGTCGTCGCGGTGGCGGCGAAGCAATCCGCGCATTACCAGCAGCAGACGATGGATGCTGCCGAGGCCGGCGCGGAACTGGCGCGCCGCATGGCGCAGGTCGGCAACTGGAGCAAGCTGAAGCAGGCACGCGAGCAGTCGTTCTATGCGGACGCCGCACTGGCGGTGGCACGTGCCGAGCAGACGAAGCTGCAGGCGCGTGAACGCCTGGTCCGGCTGCTGGGCCTGCCCCATGGCGATGCGCTGCAATTGCCCGAACGTTTGCCGGATCTGCCTGCAACCCTGCCCGCGCTGCCGGATGTCGAACAGCAGGCCATGGATTCGCGCCTCGATCTGCAGGCCACCCGGCTGCAAACCGAGGCGCTGGCCAGGAACCTGGGACTCACACGCCGCACGCGCTTCGTCAACGTGCTGGAGCTGGGCGCCATCAGCAACAGTTCGAACGAAGCGCCCTTGCAGCGTGGTTACGAAATCAGCTTCGAACTGCCGCTGTTCGATTGGGGGCAGACCCGGGTGGTACAGGCTGAATCGCGCTACCGCCAGGCGCTCGAGCGCGCACGCGAGACCGCAGTCAACGCGCGTTCCGAGGTGCGCGAGGCCTATGCCATGCAGCAGAGCCAGTATGCCATTGCGCGCCACCTGCGCGACGAGGTGGTGCCACTGAAGCAGCGCATCTCCGAGGAAAACCAGTATCGCTACAACGGCATGCTGATCGGCGTGTTCGAGCTGCTGGCCGACGCGCGTTCGCAGATCGCGTCGGTCAACGCCGCCATCGAGGCGCAGCGCGATTTCTGGCTCGCCGACGCCGACATGCGGATGGCACTGGCCGGCACGCCGGGCAAAACCCCGGTCACCTCTCTCCCGTCCGCGTCTGTCGATGCGGCGGGCGGACACTGAAAGGATTTTCCATGACCTCAAGACGTGATTTCTTCAAACTCGGCAGCGCAGCCGCCGTCGCCACGGTGAGTCCAGCTGCCTTGGCGGCGCTTCCTGAAATTGTCAGCATGGACAGGCCCGATACCCAGCCGCCGCTGATTCCATCCAGCGGTCGTCCCTACAATCCGGTGGTGACGTTGAACGGCTGGACGCTGCCGTGGCGCATGAAGGATGGCGTGAAGGAATTCCATCTCGTCGCCGAGCCGGTGGTACGCGAAATCGCCCCCGGCATGAAGGCGCACTTGTGGGGCTACAACGGCCAGAGCCCTGGGCCCACTATCGAAGTAGTGGAAGGCGACCGGGTGCGGCTCTATGTCACCAATCGTTTGCCCGAACACACGACCATCCACTGGCACGGCCAGCGCCTGCCCAACGGCATGGATGGCGTCGGCGGATTGACCCAGCCGCACATCAAGCCGGGCAAAACCTTCGTCTACGAATTCGTCGCGCGTCGCCCCGGCACCTTCATGTACCACCCGCATGCCGACGAGATGACGCAGATGGCGATGGGCATGATGGGTTTCTGGGTGACGCATCCGAAGGACAGGCATCCGACGATCGAGCCGGTCGACCGCGATTTCTGCTTCCTCATCAACGCCTACGACATCGATCCCGGTAGCGCCACGCCCTCGGTCAACACCATGCTCGATTTCAATCTGTGGACCTGGAACAGCCGGGCGTTTCCCGGCATCGACAGCCTCAACGTGCGGCTGGGCGACCGTGTGCGCATCCGCATGGGCAACCTCACCATGACCAATCATCCGATGCACCTGCACGGCGTGGAGTTCGAGGTGACCGGCACCGACGGCGGCCCGGTGCCGAAGTCCGCGCGCTGGCCGGAGGTGACCACCGACATCGCGGTCGGCCAGATGCGCCAGATCGAATTCGTCGCTGACGAGGAGGGCGACTGGGCGTTCCACTGCCACAAGAGCCACCACACCATGAATGCGATGGGCCATGCGGTGCCGACGATGATCGGCGTCGACTACAGCGGCTTGGCGGGCAAGATCGGCAAGCTCATTCCCGACTACATGGCGATGGGTGAGCGCGGCATGGCCGACATGGCTGAAATGGAGATGCCGCTACCCGACAATACCTTGCCGATGATGACTGGCAAGGGGCCATTCGGTCCGGTCGAGATGGGCGGCATGTTCAGCGTGATGAAGGTGCGGCGCGGGCAGAAGCGCGGCGATTATTCCGACCCCGGCTGGTACAAGCAGCCGCCCGGCACGCAGGCACGCGAGCTTGCCGGCGCGATGGCCGAACCGATGCGCGCGCCCTCCACTGCCTCGCCCCAGGGTAGCCCGGGCGATGTCGAGGTCACCGTACGCAAACCCGTCGGCCACGCCGGCCATTGAATGCCGTTTTTATATTGTTACGTAGGAGCTGAAAAATGAAGACATGGATTCCCTTGCTGGCCGCGCTGGCGATCGCCGCACCGCTGCATGCCGAACCTGTGGCCGCGCCGGTTGCCCAGGCCAATGTGATGACTGATGGCGTCGTGCGCCGGGTGGATGTAGCCAACGGCAAGCTCACCCTGCGGCACGGGCCGATCGTCAACCTCGACATGCCCGCCATGACCATGGTGTTCCGGGTGCAGCCGCCGGAACTGATGAAGGGACTCAAAGTGGGCGACGCGGTGAAATTTCATGCCGAGAGCATCGACGACACCCTGACCGTCACCGCGATCCAGCCTGCGCAATAACGGACAAGGCATGGATCCGGCGAATCGCCGGATCCATGCAGGCACGAAGTGTCCCGCATTAGGACAAGTGGGTCTTTTGTACTAGATTGGAAATGGATGATGTCGAGCACGCGCAACATCGAGTACAGGGACATTTTTTTAGCGAAGGAGACAGAGATGAAACGCATAACACGCCTATCCATAGCCGCCCTTGCCCTTTCCTTGGGGATGGCGGGTGTCATGCCGGTGTATGCCGCCGATCAGGCGCGCGATCAGGATCGTACCCAGGTGCGTGATCAGGATCGTATTTACGGGTCCGAACTGATGACGCGGCAGGAACGGGCCGAATACCGCAATCGCATGCGCACGCTGAAAACCCAGCAGGAGCGCGAAGCCTTCCGCCTGGAACATCACAAGCAGATGCAGGAACGTGCCCAGGCCCAGGGCAAGACCCTGCCCGACATGCCGCCTGCCGGTATGGGGCCCGGCTCGGGGATGGGGCCGGGTATGGGACCGGGCTCCGGCATGGGACCGGGGTCCCGCCGCTAGCGGGTTGCCCCGTGCGGTCAGATGGGAGCGGCGGCTGCGCTGAAGCGCAGTGTGGCTGCGAATCCGTGGCCGCCATCCGCGCGCGGCAATCCATCTCCCAGTTCAAGCTGGGCGTGTGAGAGCGCCGCAATGCGCGCGACGATGGAAAGACCAAGGCCGCATCCTTCGGTCTCGACCTCGCCGCGCACGAAGCGGGCGCTGAGTTGCGACCGCAACACGGGGGCGACGCCCGGGCCATCGTCGGCAACGGTGATCGCACAGCCCGTTTCGCGATGCGCGATGCGCACGTCGATCCGCGCACCTTCCCCTGCATAGTGCACGGCATTGTCGAGCAGGTTGCGGACCGCGACTTGGAGCCACGCCGACGTGATGGCGATACGGCATCCCGCTGCCGCATCGACCGTCAGGGTTTGCCCCTGGCGTTGCGCGTGCGGCAAAAGCTCTTCGCACACTGCGGCGACGATGTCTGCGGGATCCAGCGGTGCGGGCGGATTGCCCTGCGTAGCTGGATCGACGCGCGCCAGCGTCAGCAATTGCTCGACCAGATGCGTCATCCGGTCCACGCCGGCGATCACCTGTGCCAGCGCGTGCTGCTGGCTGTCTGCCGTTTGCGCGCGTAGCGCGACCTGCGTCTGCACTTTCAAGGCCGCCAGCGGCGTGCGCAATTCGTGCGCGGCATCCGCGGTGAAGCGGCGCTCGTTTTCGAAGGCTTCGTTGACGCGCCGGATCAGCGCATTGAGCGCGGTGCGCAGCGGCGCAATTTCCTCGGGCAGGGCGGGCGATTCGTCGAGTGGCGTCAGGGCCTGCGCATCGAGCGCGCCCACTTGGTGCGCCACCGTATCCACCGGTCGCAAGTTGCGGCCGATACCCCACCAGACCGCCAGCGCCATTAGCGGCAGCGCCAGCGCGGCGGGAATCAGCAGCGACAGGCCGATCTCGCGCGCCAGGCCTTCGCGTGCCGCATGGGCCTGGCCGACGACGACCCGATATTCCGCGTCGGGATCCTGTACCGCATAGAACCGCCAGCGTGCGCCTTCGTACTGGCGTTCGCTGAATCCCGGCCCGATCCCGGATTCAAATCCGGCGTGACCCATGGACGTGGCCAGACGCAGCATCCGTCCGTCATCGTCGTGCCACACCTCGAATGCGATGGGCACCGGATTGTGGTGGCTGTGATCCTGGAGTTCCTTCGCAAAATGCTCGACTTCGCCGGCCGCCACGATCGCCAGCAAGGTGTCGGCGACTTGCGTCAGCTGGCCGTCGAGCAATTCGTCCGCTTCATGGTGCGCGCGCTGATACACCACCAGCGCGGACAGCAGCCAGATCGTTGCTACCGAACCGGTCAGCAACCACACCAGCCGCCGGCGCAGGGAATACGGCCGGCTCATGACGCGGGGGCGCCCGTCGACACCATGTAGCCGACGCCACGCACCGTGCGGATCAGGTCGTTGCCGAGCTTCTTCCGCAAATGGTGGATGTGGACCTCGAGCGCGTTGCTGTCGACGGCGTCGTTCCAGGTGTAGAGCTGCTCTTCCAGCGTGCGCCGCGTCAGCACGCGGTCGGTGTTTTCCAGCAGCAGGTGCAACAGATCGAATTCACGCGGGGTCAGTTCGACAGCCTGGCCGGCGCGTGTCACGCTGCGCGCCGCCGGGTTGAGTTCGATCTCGCCGACGGCGAGCACAGGCTCCGGGCGGCCATGGGCGCGCCGTACCAACGCGCGCAGGCGGGCGGTGATCTCGTCGAGATCGAACGGTTTCAGCACATAGTCGTCGGCGCCGAGATCGAGTCCGCGTACCTTGTCCTCCAGCTGGTCGCGCGCGGTCAGGATCAGCACCGGCGTGGCGTCATGGCGCCCGCGCAGCCATTGCAGCACCGACAGGCCGTCGCGTTTCGGCAGCCCCAGGTCGAGCACCACGGCCGCAAACGATTCGGTGGACAGAGCCGTTACCGCCGCCTCGCCATCGCGCAGCCAGTCGACGGCATAGCCCGCCTGAGTCAGTCCCGCCTGCAGGCCGTCGCCCAGGAGGCGGTCATCTTCCACCAACAATATGCGCATCGTTCCGGTTCATCCTTGGGTCATTGTTTCGGAATCCTGACCGTGTCCTCGTCGAACACGCCCTGTTCCGCCTGGCGGTGGCAGGCAGCACAATTGGCGGCGGAGCCGATCGATTTGCGCGACCACACCGGCTTCGACACCTCGTCATGCTTGCGCACGAACCAGCGGGTTTCGGTGACGCGCAACGGCGCTTGGTTGGCCCCCATGCTTTGCATCACCCGACTGCCCATCCGGCTGGTGCCGCTGTCGGCGGCGTTGGCCTCCAGGAATCGCAGGATATCAGCCTGGGTTGCCGGATCAAGGCTGGCGTTTTCTCCGAAGTGCTGATCGAGCCCACCCATCAGACGGCGCCACGATGCTTTCGGCAGGAAAGCCGGCGAATAGGCGATATGGCAACTTGCGCATTCCTGTTGCCAGGCCTTGTTGGTCGTCCGCGGCAGGACATTGCCGCCGCCATCGCCGTGCGCATCGCCGGATGGCAGCGAAAACGCCAACAGGCTGGCCACGCCGACTGCCGTGACGACTCCGATTCCGCGCAATAGATAGTTCATGGTGTGCTCCTTATCGGGCCTGGCTCAGCCAGGCGATGAAATCGCCTTTTTCCTGCGCGCTACATTCGCGTTGCAGAACGTCCTGGCAGTTGCGCCGGAACCATTTCTCGACCTTGGTGGCATCGGTGAAGCGCTGCGGATTGGCCACCGGCGCCAGCGGCTCGATGCGCTTGCCGACGCGGCTGCGTCCGGCCTGGGCGGGGTTGGCAGTATGGCAACCGGCGCAGCTCACGGCCTGGCCATCGCGGCCCGGGTGCTCAGTGCGATACAAGGCAGCACCGCGCGAGGCGGACAGGCCGGACACCGGCACGCCCGCCTGCTGCGCATACTGCGCCATCAGGCTGGCAGGGCTGTCGGCCGCCGCCACGGCGGAGGCCATGCCGAGTACCGCCAGGCCACCGTAGAGAAGGTGCTTAATCATGCTGCACCTCGTTTCCCGCGCCGAGGTATTGCTTGCCGGTCACCATGCTTTGCGCCACCCGTTCGCCGCGCCATTGGTGAAACACCAGCGCAGCCAGATGCAGACCGATGAAGCCGAGCATCAGGCCGAACCCGAATTCGTGCGGCTCGCCCAGCACGTCTTCCAGCCACGGCATATTGCCCAGCCAGCCGGCGAGCGGACCGGTCTGGAACTCGCTGGCGGCCAGCCCCAGTCCGGTGACGACCATCAGCGCCATCACGCCGTAGGCAAACAGATAGGCCAGGCTGGCGATCGGATCGTGGCCTGCGCGATGCTTCGCGGGCAGGCGCAGTTTCCCGAGGCTGTCTTTCCACACGGCGGGATGCCACAGGTCGCGCCAGCGTGCGCTGAGCGGGCCAGCCAAACTCCACAGCAGCCGTGTCAACAGGCCGGCCGTCAGGGTGTAGCCGATGAGAATGTGCAGATTCCAGAGCGTCTTTTCATACGGCCCGTGTTCGAACCAGTCGGCCAGTTGGCTGGTGACGATGAGCGATACGATGGACAGTGCTATGACCCAGTGCAGCAGGCGCAGCAAGGGGTCGAACACGCGGTGCGGATGGGTGGCGGCATGTGACATGGCAGTCTCCTGAGAGGGGAATGCAGCAGACTGTATGCGCCCCAGCTTAGGGGCACCTTAAGAGAAACGTTTATTCGGCAATCCGGGCCGCCGCATGGGTTCACTTTCTCCAAACACGCGCGTAAAGGCTATTCTGACAGTGGGCGAAAAACACATGCATGTCCCCATGCGTGCTTTGAGTCATCGCGCGGAGCCATTTGCAATCAACCGGATCGAGATTGGGGCATGAAGAACATCAAGCTGGTTTTTTGGGCGCTACTGCTGGCGCTGACGGCTCTGTGGCTGCTGGCCGACACGTGGGTGCCCGACCCCTTCACCTATTTCTCGCTTCGCACCGTACTGATGCAATACACCGGCGTCATTGGCATGGGCGCCATGAGTGTCGCCATGCTGCTGGCCACGCGGCCGAAATGGCTGGAGCCCCCTCTGGACGGGCTCGACAAGATGTATCGCCTGCATAAATGGCTGGGGATCACCGGGCTGGTGTTTTCCTGCATTCACTGGTGGTGGGCGCAGGGAACCAAGTGGATGGTGGGCTGGGGATGGCTCAGCAGGCCTGCACGCAAGTCGGCTGCCGGCCAGATGCTGGGGCCGGCCGAGAGCTGGCTGCGCGGCCAGCGTGGGTTGGCTGAATCGCTGGGCGAGTGGGCGTTTTATGCCGCGGTGGTGCTGATCGTCCTGGCGCTGGTCAGGCGTTTTCCCTACCACCTGTTCACCAAGACGCACAGATGGCTGGCGGTGGTTTATCTGATACTGGTTTATCACTCCGTCGTGCTGCTCAAGTTTGCCTACTGGTCGCAGCCAGTCGGGTGGGTCATGGCCCTGTTGATGCTGGGCGGCACCGTGGCGGCGTTGCTCGTCCTGTTGCGCCGCGTCGGGGTCGGCCGCAGAGTGCAGGGCACGATCGAATCGCTCATCTACTACCCGGAATTGCGCGTACTCGAAACGGCCATCCGCCTGGGAAGCGGCTGGCCTGGCCACAATGCCGGACAGTTTGCCTTCGTCACGTCCAGAAAAAGCGAAGGCGCCCATCCGTACACGATTGCATCGGCCTGGGATGCCGACGATCGCCGCATCGTCTTCATCACCAAGGCGCTGGGCGACCATACCAGCAAGCTGCACGATCGCTTGAAGGTCGGTGCGCCCGTCACGGTGGAAGGGCCTTATGGCTGTTTCGATTTCCGCGACGGGCACTCGCGCCAGATCTGGATCGGCGCCGGCATCGGCATCACCCCCTTCATCGCCCGCATGAAGCAGCTGGCGCGCACGCCCGGCAAACAGGAGATCGACCTGTTCCATCCGACGGCGGATTTCGAACAGGCCGCCATCGACAAGCTCACGGCCGATGCCCAGGCCGCCCATGTACGCCTGCATGTGCTGGTTAGCGGGAAGGACGGACGACTCGATGCCGACCGCATTCGCGCAGCCGTGCCGCAATGGCAGTCGGCAGGCATCTGGTTCTGTGGCCCGCCGGGATTTGGCCAGGCCATACGGAACGATTTCGTCGCCCATGGCCTGGTGCCGGATGACTTTCACCAGGAGATGTTTCAGATGCGCTGAAGGCCTTCGTCCGGAATGGGACGACCGCCTTGCCAGGCGCGACGGACAGCCACTTAAGGCGGTCTTAAGAATTCACCGGCAGGATGCGCATCGAGCCGGGTAAATGTGCCGGTGCCGACGCCTGCCCCTATAACTTTTTGCGACGCATTCCACTTCGACCCGTGCCGAACCGATTTCTTCGCCTGTTGATGCTCTGGTTCCTTGTCGCCTTGCAGGCGATGACGCCATTCGTCCATGCCCATGCGGGACCGGTGCAAGCGAGCCATGCAGGCTGGCTGCATGGGCATGCGGGTGCGCCCGGCGACGTGGCCTATCACCTGGCCGAAAACAGGGAGCAGGGCGCGGAGATCGAAGTGGCGCAGGGCATACGATCGTTGCGGCAGGCCGTGCTGTTTGTGGCGGATGCCGATGCGTCATACCCGGTGCCGGCGCTTCCGCCGTCGGTGGCAACAGCAGCCAGGCTGAGCCCTGTCTGGCTGGGCGCTACCCCCTTGCAGGCCATCCTCCCCGATCACGCCCTGCCGCACGCGCTGGCGCCGCCGCGCCGCTGATCGTCCCACGCGGCGCACCTGCCTGTGCGCCTGCCCGAATTTCTTGCCCATGGAGATCAAGCATGATCGCTGGTTATGTTTCTACCCGTATTCTCGTATTGGCGCTGCTCGGCGCCGCCCCGGCTTTCGCCGCCGACGTCCTGCCCTTGTCTGCCGCGCAGAAGAAGAACCTTGGCATCGTCACCGTCGTTGCGGCCACGCAAGACGCCAGTCCCGCGCTTGCCTATACGGCGCGGGTGACCTTGCCGCCTGCCAGCGTGCGCGTGGCTGCCGCGGCCGGTGCCGGGCTGGTCACCCAGCTGCATGTACAGGCGGGCGACACGGTCAAGCGCGGCGCCCCGCTCGTCACCCTGTCGATGCCCGGCCTGGCCGATGCGCAGAATGCGCTGACGCAGGCGCGGCTGAGATCGCAGTTGGCGGCCAGCAATGCCGCGCGCGATGAGAAGCTGTTCGGCGAAGGCCTGATCGCTGAATCGCGCTTGCGCGCCACACGCTCCGAGGCCCAGTCGGCGCATGCCAGCCTGGTGGCGGCACAGACCGCATTGTCCATGATGGGCGCGGGCAAGGTGACCGGCAGTTCGATCACGCTGACCGCGCCGATCGCCGGCGTGGTGACGGAGAGTGTCGCCGAACCGGGCCAGCGCGTGGATGCCGGCATGGCGCTGGTGAAAGTGGCGGATCTGTCGAATCTGGCCCTGGAGATTCCGTTGTCGACGATCCAGGCGCGCCAGGTGGCGGTTGGACAATCCGTGACGGTGGCGGACAGCAAGGCCAGCGGGCGCGTCATCGCGCTGCTGCCGCAACTCAATGCGTCGCAAAGCGTGCTGGCGCGCGCCAGCCTCGTCGATCCCGACAAGCTGCTGCGTCCCGGCCAGTCGGTTCAGGTTGCGCTGGCCGGAACGTCAGTCCCGCAAGGCAAACAACCGGCCCAGACCCTGATCGTGCCGGCCGCTGCGCTGGTGTGGAAGGCCAGCCAGCCCTATGTGTTCGTCGAAACCGCGCAGGGCTTCGCGCCGACGCCGGTGCAGCTGATTCGCCAGAATGCCAGCCAGGCTGAAGTGACCGGCCTGGTTGCCGGCAGCCGCGTCGCCGCCAAGGGTGTGGCGGCGCTCAAGGCGCAGTGGCTGGGAGAGTAATCCATGATGAATATCCTGATCGAAACCGCGCTCGCGCGACGCTGGTTCGTGCTCGCGTTGGCACTGGTGCTGGCGGGGCTGGGCGTGCGCGCGTTCCAGCAGATTCCCATCGATGCCTTCCCCGATGTTTCGACCACCCAGGTCAAGCTGATCCTGAAGGCGCCGGGCATGACGCCGGAAGAGGTGGAGTCGCGCATCGCACAGCCGGTCGAAACCGAACTGCTGGGCATTCCGCACCAAGCCATTCTGCGCAGCCTGTCGAAGAACGCGCTGGTCGACATTACCGTCGATTTTGCCGAGGGCACCGACATCTACTGGGCACGCCAGCAAGTGGCGGAGCGCTTCGCCAACGTGAAGGGCGACCTGCCCGCCAATGTGTCGGGCGGCCTGGCGCCGATTTCCACGCCGCTGTCGGAACTCTACATGTTCACCCTCGAAGGGCCGTTGTCGCTGGCGGAGAAACGCACCCTGCTCGACTGGACGGTGCGTCCGCAATTGCGGGCGATTTCCGGCGTGGCCGACGTCAACTCGCTCGGCGGCCGCGTCGCGACGTTCGCGGTGAACCCCGACCCGGCTGCGCTGGCCGCGCGCGGCGTCACCTACGACGAATTGCGCACCGCACTGGAGAAAAACACCCGCAACGACGGCGCCGGGCGCGTCAACGAAGGCGAGGAAACCTGGGTGGTGCGCGTCAATGGCGGCATCGGTTCGCTGGACGATTTGCGGCACATCGGCATCAAAACGGTGGGGGGCGTGGTCGTCACCGTCGGCGACGTCGCGCGCGTGGAACTGGGTGAGATGACCCGCTACGGTGCCGTGACGCAAAACGGCCAGGGCGAGGCGGTGGAAGGCCTGGTGATCGGCCTGAAAGGCGTCAATGCGGGCGAGCTCATCAAGAACGTCAAGGCCAAGCTTGCCGAGATCCAGGCCACCCTGCCCAAGGGCGTGACGATCTCGACGTTCTACGACCGTGCGCAACTGGTCGACCGCGCCGTCGGCACGGTGAGCAAGGCGCTGCTCGAAGCGGCAGTGCTGGTGGTCATCCTGCTGCTGCTGTTCCTCGGCAATCTGCGCGCAGCCATTGTGGTGGCGCTGATCCTGCCGCTGTCGGTGCTGGCGACGTTCGTGCTGATGCGCCAGTTCGGGCTGTCGGCCAATCTGATGAGCCTGGGCGGATTGGCCATCGCGATCGGCCTCTTGGTCGACGCGGCGGTGGTGGTGGTGGAAAACATCGTCGCGCACCTGGCGCACGATCCGGAGGACACCAGCGAAACGCCGCTGCAACGCGTGTTGTGGGCGACGCAGGAAGTCGCCAGCCCGGTGACCTCGGGCATCGCCATCATCGCCATCGTGTTCCTGCCGCTGCTGACACTACAGGGGCTGGAGGGCAAGCTGTTCGCGCCGGTCGCGCTGACCATCGTGTTCGCCCTGGCCGCGTCCCTGCTGCTGGCGCTCAGCGTGATCCCGGTACTGGCCTCGTTTCTGTTGAAGCAGGGCGCGCACACCGATCCGTGGCTGCTGCGCCGCGCGCAAGGCCTCTACACGCCGCTGCTCGATCGCGCGCTGGCGCGGCCGAAGCTCGTCTACGCCACCGCAGGCGTGCTGATGCTGGCAGCGGTCGGCGTCTATCCGCTGATCGGCAAGACCTTCATGCCGACCATGGACGAAGGCGACATCCTGGTGCAACTGGAAAAGTTGCCGTCGATCAGCCTGGAAGAATCGGTTGCGCAGGATATGCGGGTGCAAGCAGCGCTGTTGAAGCAGGTGCCGGAAATCAAACGCATTGTGGGTCGCGCCGGCGCCGACGAACTCGGGCTCGACCCGATGAGCCTCAACGACACCGATACCTTCCTGGTGTTGAAACCGCAGGCTGAATGGCGTCGCCCGGACAAGGAATGGTTGACTGACGAAATCCGCAAAATCCTCGACGGCTTCCCCGGCATCGCCTACAACTTCACCCAGCCGATCGACATGCGGGTGTCGGAAATGCTCACCGGCTCGCGCGGGGACGTGGCGATCAAGATTTTCGGCCCGGATCTCGCCACACTCAACCGGCTGGCGGGCGAGATCTTCAACGTGGTCGGAAAAGTCCCCGGCGCGTCCGACGTCTATACCCAGCAGAACGCGGGCGTGCAGTACCTACAGGCGGAAGTCGACCGGAATGCTGCCGCCCGTTTCGGTCTCAGTGCCGACGACATCGCCATGCTGTTGCGCACGCAACTCGAGGGCGAAGTCATCGGCACGATCCAGCAGCAGGGGCGGCGCGTGCCGCTGCAACTGCGGGGCCCCGCCGGTTTGCGCGAATCGCCCGACGCGTTGCAGGCGATTCGCCTGACCCTGGCGGACGGCCGCGAGATCAGCCTCGACCAGGTGGCGCATCTCAAGCGCACTACCGGCCCGGTGGCGGTGAAGCGCGAAAATGCGGCGCGCTTCACCGTGGTGCAGAGCAACGTCGCCGGGCGCGACCTGGTCAGCTTCGTCGAGGACGCGAAAGCCGCCGTCGCCGCGCAGGTCAAGCTGCCGCCCGGCTACAGCATTACCTGGGGCGGCCAGTTCGAGAACCAGCAGCGTGCCGCGAAGCGCCTGATGGTCGTGGTGCCGGTGGCGCTGCTGTTGATCGGCTTCCTGCTCTATGTCACGTTCGGCGATGCGCGCCAGGCGCTGCTGGTGATGATGAACGTGCCGCTGGCGCTGATCGGCGGCATCTTCGCGCTGTGGGCCTCGGGCGAATATCTGTCGGTGCCCGCCTCGGTCGGCTTCATTGCGCTCTTGGGCATCGCGGTGCTGAACGGCGTGGTGCTGGTCAGCCACTTCAACCAGTTGCGCGCGCAGGGACTGCAGGGCGATGCCGTGGTGCGTGACGGCGCGTTGCGGCGCCTGCGTCCGGTGCTGATGACCGCCAGCATCGCCGCGTTCGGCCTGGTGCCGCTGCTGTTCGCGACCGGGCCCGGCTCCGAAATCCAGCGCCCGCTCGCCATCGTCGTCATCGGCGGCCTGATCAGCGCCACCCTGCTGACGCTGGTGATGCTGCCGCTGTTGTACCGCCAATTCATATTGAAAGGAGCGCGCGCATGAAGGCCGTGCACACATTGAGTCTCGCGTTGGCACTGGCGTTCGCCGCGCCGATTTTATCCACGGCGGCCTACGCCGATTATCTGCCCGACCCGGTCGCCGCCGAAGCTGCCTTACGGGCCTCGCCCATGGTGGCGCAGGCGCGCGGCGAATTTGCCGCGCAATCGCTGAGGAGCGAGAGCCTGCGCCGCGGGCGCGAAGAGTGGGTGCTGGGTGCGGATGCCCTGCAACGCCGGATCGATACGCCGCAGGATCGTTTCGCGGAGTGGGGCGTGGCGCTGTCGCGTCCGTTGCGTCTACCCGGGCGCGCCGCGGCCGACCGCGTGCTTGCCGGTGCGCTGACTGCCCATGCCGAAGCGAGTTACGGTGAAGCGATGCACGAAAGCGGCCGGCAACTGCTTGCGTTCTGGTTCGACTGGCTGAACGAAGCCGGCCAGACCAGGCTGTGGCTGGCGCAGGTGAATCTGGCCGAACAGCAGCTCGCCACCGTGGATGCGCGCATTCGCCTGGGCGAGGCGCCGCGTTCGGAGCGCGTCAACGCGGAAGCGGCGCTGGCGCAGGCGCGTCTGCAGCAGCAGCAGGCGGCCACGCGCGAGCAGCGGGCGCGCAGCCGGCTCATGGCGCAAGGCGCCGGTCGAGCCGGCCGGGCCGGCCGAGGACTATGTCAGCACCGTGCTGGCACACAACCACGAACTGTTCCGCGCGCGGCGCCAGGCCGAGGTGTTGCGGGCCGAGGCCCGGCAACTGGCCAGCCGCCGCAGCATCGACCCCACGGTCGGCGTGTTCTACAAGAATGAATTGGGCGGCAGCGAGCACCAGTTGGGCGTAAGCGTCGGGCTGACGTTGCCGGGCAGCGCGCGGCGTACCGACCAGCAGGCCGCCGAGCAGCTCAGCACCACCGCGGAAGAGGCGGCCATCCGTCTGGAGCAACGTTTGCGTCAGGAGGCGCGCGCGGATTTCGAGGCGGCGGCGGCCCAGGTGGCGAACTGGCAGCAGGCCGACCATGCCGCCCAGTCGCTGGCGGAGGCGGCGCGGCTGGCGGCGCGTGCCTACAGCCTGGGCGAAGGCAGTCTGGATCAGGTGCTACTCAACCGCCGGCTGGCGCTGGAAGGCCAGTTGAACGCCCAGCAGGCGCAGTTCGCTGCGTTGGCGGCAGATGCCCGATTGAAGCTGGACGCCCATCGACGGAAGTCAAGTCGGGCGCGCCCTCGTTCAGGGCGTGGCGGGGGCCGGTGCCGCTGCGGGCGCTTGCGCCGGGCGCGCCGAAGCGGGCGACGAGGGCGACGAGGGCGACGAGGGCGACGAGGGCGTCGGGCTCATGCGCCGGGCCTCTTCCTGCATCGCGGTGATCTGTTCGGGTTTCAACTGCCATACCAGGCTGTCGCGCGCCTTGGCGGCGGCCTCGATCCCTTGCGCCGCGGCGAGATTGAACCAGAGATAGGCGCGTGCCTTGTCGATCGCCGTGCCGGTTCCATAGCGGTAGAGTTCGCCCAGGCTGTACTGCGCCTTGGCGTAGCCGCTTTTCGCGGGTTTTTCGATCCAGCTGAAGGCTGCGCGGTAATCCTGCACGACCCCGCGCCCCTTCAGCAAGGCGAGGCCGTAACGATACTGCGCTTCGGGCAGACCTTGCTGGGCGGCCAGGGCAAACCAGTGGGCCGCTTCCTTGTCGTTCTGGATCACGCCATCGCCCTCGGCATAGCGCATGGCCAATTGCAACTGGGCCTCGGCATCGCCTTTCTCGGCTCGGGCGTGGGGCACGCTGATGGGTTCCTGTGCGGCAGTCATGGTGTCGCTCGGGTCGATGGCAAACCAGGCTGTGACACCAACCAGTGCACCGAGGGTTGTCAGCAACAGCACCGGCTTCAGGGGATTGAACGTCCAGAAGCGATGGCGGCAGTCGCGGCAGCGCAGCGGGGTGTGCAGCAACAGGTGACGGATCCCGTCATGGGCATGCAGCGAGCCGCTGCGAATCTTGTCGCTTCCGCACTGGGGGCAGACGCGTGGCAGATGAGCCATTACCGTACCTGCCCGGCGAGATAATCGACCGCCGCCCGGACGTCGGCATCCGCCAGCGACGGATTGCCACCCTTGGCCGGCATGGCGTTCCTGCCCTGCAGGGCCGAAGCGTAGAGGGCGGTCATGCCCTGGGCCAGGCGAGGACGCCAGTCGCTGGCTTCACCGATGATCGGTGCGCCCGCGATGCCCTTGTCATGGCAGAAGGCGCAGGTCTGGCGATAGACCTGCAGGCCATGAGCGAGGTCGGACTGGATGGCAGGAGAGCCGTCGCTGCTGGGGACGGCGGTCGGAGCGGGTTGTGCGGAATCGGTGGGCAATTCAGGCGGGCGCATGGCGTGGGGCCCGGTCTGCATCGGAGTGGGCGCCATGCCCATTCCCGCCGGGGGCATGGCGGATTGATCGCAGGCTGCGAGCGACAAGGGAGCCAGCATGGTCAGCAACGTGACGTATTTCATGGCCGCGGGCTCCTCGTCTCCCAATGCGCGTTTGGGCGACGCCCGTTCGCGCAATTCCGGTTTACAGCTTGCCGCCTCCCTGGGTCATGAGGAAGCCGACCGCGTTGGCGAGATCGGCTTCCGACAAGCCGGCGTTGCCGCCTTTGGCCGGCATGCCGCGAATGCCGTTCAGCGCATGGCTGTAGAGCGTCGCATAACCCTGGCTTACGCGCGGTCCCCAGGCCGCCTTGTCGCCCATCTTGGGGGCGCCGGCCACGCCGGTGGCATGGCAGACGGCGCAATTGGCCTCGTAGACGGCCTTGCCCTTGGACGGGTCGGGTTTGGCGGCCGACGCCGCGGCGGCCGCGGGTGCGGCCGGTGCCGCCGCTTCCGGTGCCTTGAATTTGGCGCCGGCTGCATCGGCCATGTAGGCCACTGCGCGAGCCACTTCGGTATCGGACAAGTCGCCGTCGCCACCACGCGGCGGCATCTGGCGAATGCCTTCGAGGGCATGCTTGATCAAGGTCTCATAGCCCTGGCTGATACGCGGCCCCCAGTCGCCCTTGTTGCCGAACTTGGGCGCGCCCAGTGCGCCGGGCGTGTGGCACGTGGTACACACGGCCTCGAAGACTTCCTGGCCGGACTTCTCGACCTTGGGCGCATTGGCGTCGAGCGCGACCAGATGGGCGAAAGGCTTGATGCGGTCGAGCGTTGCTTTCTGGGCGGCTTCGCTGGTGGTGTCGGGCAGATGTTTGTCCTGAATGCTGAGCACCAGCATGACGATCAGGAAAATCGCCAGCAGGGGCGCGAACAATCCGGCAAGAACGGAAATGATGATCTCCTGCGGGGTGGCTTGAGTCATCTTGGCGTGCGAATCGGCCATGAAAGGTTCCTTGGGGGGTGGCATCGAAAGCGGCGATTATAAGGAAAGCCACCCCGACAGGAAAGGGCGTTGCGCCCGGCGGATAGACGCAACGTGGCAAAAAGGCTATGCTTCGCGGCTCCTAGCGCCCGTAGCTCAGCTGGATAGAGTACTGCCCTCCGAAGGCAGGGGTCGTGCGTTCGAATCGCGCCGGGCGCGCCAGTTTCCCCGATCCCTCATCGGCTTCAGCCCCTTGTCCCTCAAGGGTTTAAACTTCGCACGACGGGTTTAAACTTCGCGCTGGCGTTCAATTTCGAGTGTTACAACATGGCCCATCCCACCCCGACCGACATCAAGTTGCACCAGGCTTCGCGCAAGCTGGAAATCGCCTTCACCGACGGCGCCCGTTTCGAATTGCCGTTCGAATTTCTGCGGGTCTATTCGCCGTCCGCCGAAGTGCGCGGCCATGGCCCCGGGCAGGAGGTGCTGCAGGTCGGCAAACGTGAAGTCCTGATCAATGCCGCCGAACCCGTAGGTTTGTACGGCATCAACTTCTTCTTCTCCGACGGCCACGACACCGGGATTTATTCCTGGGAATATCTCTACGATCTGGGCATCAACCAAGCTGCGTTGTGGGACGAGTATCTCAAGCGCATGGATGCCGCCGGCGCCTCGCGCGATCCCGGGATCGCCAAGATGTTCGAGCAGCGCCCCAAGGCCAAGTAGCCGTCATGGGCAGTTCCTGTACGGCACCCACACGCGCGCCTTCCGGGGCGCGTGTTGTTTTGGTGAGCCCGTACGAACTGGGTCGCCAGCCGTTCAATCTGGCGCAGCCTGCCGCATGGTTCGCGCGCGAACACATTGCTGCCGCCTGCGTCGACCTGTCGCAGCAAAAACTCGACCCTGTCACTTTTGCGGATGCCGAATATGTGGCGATTTACCTCGGCATGCATACCGCCACGCGGATTGCGGCTGCGGCGCTGCCGAAAATCCGCTCGCTTGCTCCGCGTGCGCGCATCGCCGCGTTCGGCCTGTATGCGCCGGTCAACGCCGCATGGCTGAAAACACTGGGCGTGGACGCGGTTTTCGGCGGCGAGTCCGAGCCCGATCTGCTGGACTGGGTACGAACGGGGATTGCGCCGGCCGACATTCTGGTGCGGCGCGACAAGATCACGTTCCTGCTGCCTGAACGACGCGGCCTGCCCGATCTGCAGCGCTACGCCAAACTGATCCTGGCCGACGGCACGCAAAAAATCACCGGCTTCGCCGAAGCGAGCCGCGGTTGCAAACATCTGTGCCGCCACTGTCCGGTGGTGCCGGTGTACGAAGGGAAATTCCGCATCGTCCCGGTGGAGACGGTGATGGCCGACATCGCGCAGCAGGTCGAAGTGGGTGCGCAGCACATCAGTTTTGGCGATCCCGATTTTCTCAATGGGCCGACGCATGCGTTGAAAGTGGCCGAGGCCTTGCATGCGCAATTCCCCGACTTGAGCTGGGATGCCACGATCAAGGTCGAGCACCTGCTGAATCACGCCGACCTGCTGCCGCGCCTCAGGCAATGCGGCCTGCTGTTCGTCGTCACCGCGGTCGAATCGGTCGACGACGCGATTCTTGATCGCCTCGCCAAGGGCCACACCCGCGCCGATTTCGAAGCGGCGCTGGCGCACTGCCGCATGCTCGGTATCGCGCTGGCCCCCACCTTCGTGCCGTTCACGCCGTGGACCACGCTGGCAGGCTATCGCGCGCTGCTCGCCACCCTGCTGCGGCTGCATCTGGTCGAAGCCGTGCCGCCGGTACAGCTGGCGATCCGCCTGCTGGTGCCACAGGGATCGCACCTTCTGCACTTGTCCGATTTTGCCGCACAGGTCGGCGCCTTCGACGAGGCCATGCTGGGCTATCCGTGGCAGGCGGACGACCCGCGCGTCGATGCGTTGCAAAGCGAGATCATGGCCTGGGTGATGGATGCCGAGAAAAAGGGATTGCCGCGTGCCGACGTGTTCGCCGGAATCTGGACACGCACCCATGCCGCGCTGGCCGAGACGCCGCCGCCGCTCGATCCCGCGCAATTCGGCGAGACCATCGCGCATCATTCCGAGCCCTGGTACTGCTGCGCCGAGCCGACCGAAACCCAACTCGCCAGCTTCTAACCATGCCGCGTCTCCTGTTGCTGCTCCCCGCCGCGGGTTATGCCAACCAGGACTTCATCGTCGCTGCCAAGCGGCTGAACATCGAACTCGTCGCCTGTGCCGACTATTGCCATCGGCTTGCGCCGGGTTGGGGCCTGCCGCCGCTGATGAGCGTGCCTTTTGATCAGCCCGACATCGCCTTGCCCCAGGTTTTGCGCGCCTTGACGCAGACCGTCGATGCAGTGTTGGCTGTGGACGATCACGGCGCGGCGCTGGCAGCGCAGCTGCGCGTGGCACTCCAGCTGCCCGGCAATCCGCCCGAGGCCGTGGCGACCTTGACCGACAAGCTGCGTTTTCGCCGGCAGCTGCAGACGATTGGATTGCCTTGCCCTGCCTTTGTCGAGGTCCGCGACGATGACGTGGGTGCCGCGCTTGCGCTGGGTTTTCCGCTGGTGGTGAAAGCGCGCCGATTGAACGCCAGCCGCGGTGTGATCCGGGTGGACGATGCCGATCAACTCAGACGCACGCTCGGACAGGTTCGGCGCATCCAGGCGCGTGCCCAGCGCGACGCCGGCGCCGGCCTGCTGGTCGAGCGCTTCATCGCGGGTGCCGAAGTCGCACTCGACGGCGTGCTGGTCCACGGCGCACTGCAGGTTCTTGCCGTGTTCGACAAACCCGATCCGCTCGACGGGCCTTACTTCGAGGAAACGCTGTTCGTCACGCCTTCGCGCTTGCCCGCTGCCACACAGGCCGAGCTGGCCGCCGCCGTGCAGCGCGCCTGTAAGGCGAGTGGCGTGACCGAGGGCATGATCCATGCCGAAGCCCGCATCAACGACACAGGCGTGTGGCTGCTCGAGATCGCGCCGCGCGGCATCGGCGGGTTATGCGGACGCGTGTTGGACGCAACACTGGGCATGACGTCGGCCGAAATCGTGCTGCGCCATGCAGCGGGCCTGCCGCTACCGGCGCAGGCAGGGAAGGAGGCGGCCGGCGTGATGATGATCCCCGTGCCGGCGAGCGGTATCCTGCAGGGCGTCGACGGCCTCGACGCGGCGCGCGACGTACCGCATGTCAGCGGCATCGAAATCACCGCCCAGGCCGGCCAGCTGGTGGCGCCGCCGCCCGCGGGTGCGAGCTATCTCGGCTTCATCTTCAGCCGGGCCGCCACGCCGCAGGAAGCCGAACATGCCCTGCGGGGCGCCCATGCGGCGCTTACCATCCGCGTTCAGCCTTTACTTGAGTCATGAACGCCTTCCATCATGAACTCGCCACGGCCATCGGCCACGCCACGGGATTGCCATTCGAGGTATCCGGCGCACAGGCCGTGCATGGGGGAGACATCAGCCAGGCCTTCAGGCTCAGCGACGGGATGCGCAGCGTGTTCGTCAAGATCCAGCCTGCTGCCCGGCTCGCGATGTTCGAAACCGAAGCGGCCGGGCTCGCCGAACTGGCTGCCGCGAACGCCGTTCGGGTCCCGCAGGTGATCTGTCATGGCCTGGCTGCAGGGCAGGCGTATCTGGTACTCGACTATCTGCCTTTGGGCACGCGGGGCGACGCCGTGCAACTGGGGCGGCAGCTTGCGCAACAACACCGTGTCAGCGCCGCACAATTCGGCTGGACGCGCGACAACTGGATCGGCGCCACGCCGCAGCCGAATGCCTGGCACGACGACTGGATCGGCTTCTGGCGTACGCAGCGGCTCGGGTTCCAGCTGCGTCGGGCAGCCGAGAACGGCCACACCGGCGCGTTGCAGCGGGACGGCGAAGCCTTGCTCACCCGCCTCGACGCCTTTTTCGGCGGCTACGTACCCGGCCCTTCGCTGCTGCACGGTGACTTGTGGGGCGGCAACCACGCCTACCTGGCCGATGGAACGCCCGTGATCTTCGATCCGGCGGTGTATTTCGGCGACCGCGAATGCGACCTGGCGATGAGCGAACTGTTCGGCGGTTTTGCGCCGGATTTTTACGCGGCCTACCGCGAGGCGTGGCCGCTCGACGCAGGCTACGCCGTGCGTAAAACGCTCTACAATCTCTACCATATCCTCAACCACGCCAATCTGTTCAGCGGCGGCTATGCAACGCAGGCCGCGCACATGGCCGCCCAGTTGCTGGCGCAGATTCGATAGGCTTTTTATGCTGCAGCGTCTGCTCTTTCTGGCTTTTGCACTCGGCCTGGCCGCCTGTTCCGGCCTGCCATTCAATGCGGTCGCACCCAAGGTGAGCGTGGCGGATGTGGCGATCAGCCGTCTTGGTTTCTTCGAACAGCATTTCGATGTGGGCTTGCGCGTGAGCAATCCGAACGATTTCGACCTGACGATCGAGGCGCTGGATTTCGAACTGGAGCTCAATGGGCTTTCGTTTGCCAATGGCCTGTCGCAGACTTCGACCCGGATCGCGGCGACCTCCAGCACATTGCTGCGGATCGACGCCATCACGCAATCGAAGGATCTGATCCGGCAGATCGAGAGCCTGTCGCCGGAATCCTTGAAGGCGGGCGTCCCCTATCGCATCCACGGCCGGTTCAAGACCGACCGCTCGCCCAACTGGGTGCCGTTCGACCATTCGGGGGTATACGGTGGCGGCAAGGAGAAGTCCCCGGGCCACGCAGTCTGACCGGGGGCAGCCGCCGCCCATCCGGGCAGGATCAGCCCGCCAGGGATCGCAGGGTGGGGACGCCCAGCCCGAATGCATCGGCGTGCTGCAGCGCGCGCACCAGCCGCGCCGGCGCCGACCGGCCGGTGCAGCCATGGTCGGGATCGCCGTCGAAAGCCTCGAGCATGCCGGCGATCAGCGCGTTGCGGTCGTGCACGACGCCAGTCAGTGCATCCTGAATGTCCATCACCTCGTCCGCCACCTGACGCGCGAAGGCTTCGTGCTGCGCCCACAGCTGCGAAACCGTGCCGCCGGTTTTCAAACCGGCGATATTGGTGGTGAGGATGTAGACGTTCTTGCGCACCAGTTCGAACAGCAGTTCGTTTCCCGGGGCGACTTCGCGGCACGGCAAATCGATGGCGGTCAGCGCCTGGCATAGCAGGGCGGCGCCGGGGCCTGCCGCCGGCGAGGCGATCAGCGGCTTGGCGTCGGTGCCCTTCTTCTTCTCGAACCAGACCGAGATCACCGTGGGGTCGACGTAGCCGTGGGCTTCCCAGTCGCGCGGCAGCAGTTCGTTCTGGATCAGCGCGGCGCGCGGCTTCCAGGCATCGGGCAGTGCTGCCAGTAGCGTGTGCAGGTCGGCTTCGCCAACCGCGATCAAGACCAGCTCCGGCGCGGGATGGCGTTGCACCAACGCTGCCATGTCGTCGTCGCGATTGACCGGAACCACGGTACGGCCGGCGCGCAGCAGCCCGCCGGCGAATACGCGACCGAGCTGGCCGAGACCGATGACGACGGCCTCGCTCACTCGAGGCCCTTCGAATGCAGGTATTCGTCGTAGGTGCCCATGTAGAACTCGACGCCTTCAGGCGTGATTTCGAGGATACGGGTGGCGAGGCTGCTGACGAACTGGCGATCGTGCGAGACGAAGATCAGCGTGCCCTTGAACAGATCGAGCGCGAGATTGAGCGACTCGATCGATTCCATGTCCATGTGGTTGGTCGGCTCGTCCATCACCAGCACGTTGTGGCGACCGAGCATCAGCTTGCCGTACAGCATGCGGCCCTTCTCGCCGCCGGACAGCACGCGTACCGATTTCTTGACGTCGTCGCCGGAGAACAGCAACCGGCCGAGGATGCCGCGCAGCACCTGCTCGTCGTCGCCGGGCTGGGTCCACTGGTGCATCCAGTCGGTGAGGTTGAGATCCATGTCGAAATCGCTGACGTGGTCCTGCGAGAAATAGCCGATGCTGGCGTTCTCGCTCCATTTCACTTCGCCGAATTGCGGCGTCAGTTCGTTCATCAGCAGCTTCATCAGCGTCGATTTGCCGACGCCGTTGCCGCCGATGACGGCCATTTTTTCGCCGGCTTCCAGCGAAAAGTTCATGTTGGAAAACAGTGGGGTGCCGTCGTAGCCGAATTTCAGGTTCTCGACCTCGAGCGCTCGACGGTGCAGCAGCTTCTCCGGTTCGAAGCGGATATAGGGGTTCTGCCGCGAGGACGGCTTGAAATCCTCGATCTTGATCTTGTCGATCATCTTCATGCGGCTGGTGGCCTGCCGCGCCTTCGACTTGTTGGCCGAGAAGCGGCGCACGAATTCCTGCAGTTCGGCCACCTTGTCCTTGGCCTTGGCGTTGGCCGCGGCCTGGCGCTCCTTGGCCTGGGTGGACGCCAGCATGTAGTCGTCGTAGTTGCCCGGATAGACCTTGATGGTGCCGAAGTCGAGGTCGGCCATGTGGGTACAGACCTGGTTCAGGAAGTGGCGGTCGTGCGAGATGACGACGATGGTCGCATTGCTCTCGTTCAGCACGTTCTCCAGCCAGCGGATGGTGTTGATGTCGAGGTTGTTGGTCGGTTCGTCGAGCAGCAGGATGTCCGGGTTGGAGAACAGTGCCTGCGTCAGCAGCACGCGCAGCTTGAAGCCCGGCGCAATCTCGCTCATCGGCCCATTGTGCTGTTCGATGGGGATGCCCACGCCAAGCAGCAGCTGTCCGGCGCGCGCCTCGGCATCGTAACCGCCCATCTCGCCGAACCTGGCCTCCAGTTCGGCGGCGTGCAGGTAGTCCTCCTCGCTCGCCTCCGGGTTCATGTAAATGGCGTCCTTTTCCTGCATCACCCGCCACATCTCGGCGTGGCCCTGCATCACCACGTCGAGCACGCGCTGGTCCTCGTAGCCGAACTGGTCCTGGCGCAGCCAGGCCATGCGTTCGCCCGGATCGAGCGAGACGTTGCCGGCGGTCGGTTCCAGTTCGCCGGCCAGGATCTTCATGAAGGTCGACTTTCCGCAGCCGTTGGCGCCGATCAGGCCATAGCGGTTGCCATCGCCGAACTTGACGTTGACGTTCTCGAACAGTGGCTTGGAGGCGAATTGCAGGGTGATGCTGGAAGCGGTGAGCACGGCGGAAATCCTGAGACGCAAAGCGGGGCATTTTAACATTCCGCCTGCGTGATCATGGCGGACAGTCTGCCGCCTGCCGAACGTGGCTAGATGGAGGCGTGCAGCGCCGGGTGGTCGAGAATCGGCCGGTCGAGAAAATAGCCCTGCACCAGGTCGACGCCGAACTGGCGCAGCAGGGCAAGCGTCGGGCCATCCTCGACATATTCCGCGACGACCGACTTGCCGAGGCCGAGCGCGACGCTGACCATGGCCTGGACGAACACCTGGTTGTCGGGATCGCTGGGCAGATCGCGGATGAAAATGCCGTCGATCTTGATGGTGTCGACGTGCAGGTGCTTGAGGTAGGCGAAGGAGGCGAAGCCGACGCCGAAATCGTCGAGGCAGACGCCGCAGCCGAGCTGGCGCAAGGCCTCGATCATGCGCTGCGCATCGTGCAGGTCGGACACGGCTGCGGTCTCGGTGATCTCGACGATCAGGCGGCTGGGATTGACGCCGGCCTGGCGCAGTTCGTCGCCAATGTATTGCGGCAGGCCGGGCTCGGACAGCGAGCGCCCGGACAGGTTGAGCGCAATCGATGGAATCGCCGGATTCTCCGCCAGCCGGCGCACGATTTCGTGGATCACCCAGCGGTCGATGTCGAGGATGCGCCCGCTTTTCTCGGCCAGCTGGATGAAATGCCCCGGCATGATGAGCTGGCCGGGATTGCGCTCGTCGGTCATGCGGATGAGCGCTTCCAGGTGGGACAAGGTGCCGTCTTCCGCCCGGTATACGCCCTGGAAATGCAGCTGGAACAGGCCCTTGTCGAGCGCGTTGCTGATGCGCTCGCCCCACGACAGGCGGGTGCGCATTTCGGTGTCGGCCTCGGTGTCCGCGCGGAAGACGCGCCAGGTGTTCTTGCCGGCATCCTTGGCCTGGTACATGGCGATGTCGGCGCGCGCAACCAGGTCGTCGGCATCGGCGGCCTGCCCGGGATAGTAGGCGATGCCGAGGCTGGTCGTGAGCCGCAGGTTCTGTCCTTCGAAGCGGAAAGGGATCTGTGCGATCGCCCGCACCACGCGGTCGGCCAGCACTTCGGCTTCATTGCCTTGCGCCGACGGCAGCAGGATGGCGAACTCATCGCCGCCCAGACGTGCCAGGACTTCATTGCGCCGCACCAGCGTGCTGATTTCGCTGGCCACCCGGATCAGCAGCGCATCGCCGGCGCGGTGGCCATAGCTGTCGTTGATGGTCTTGAATTCGTCGAGATCGAAGAACATGACCGCGCACTGCGTCTGGTGACGGTCGCTGTCCAGCATGGTGCGCGCCAGCTCCTGCTGAAAGCGGTGGCGGTTGTAGAGCCCGGTCAGGGCATCGCGTTCGGCCAGATACACCAGTTGTTCGGCCGTCTGGCGTTCGCGGGTGACATCCTCGTAAATCCACAGGTGGCCGATGAAGCGGTTTTCGCGGTCGCGTACCGGGTAATCGAGTTCGGTGATGACGCGTCCGTCGGTCATCTGGATTTCGTAGCTGTCGGAGAGTTCGCGCGTTTCCAGCACCGACAGCAGATGCTTGGAGAAATGATCGGGGCGCGCCAGCATCGAGGTCGATTTGGCCAGTACCTCGTGCACCGGCAAGCCGATCAGATGGATCTCCTCGTCGATCATCCACATGCGGGTGAACGCGGGATTGTGATAGATCACGCGGCCGTCGGCGGCAACGAACAGGATGCCGAGATTCATTGCCGACAGCAGCGATACCAGCCGGGCGCGCTCCTGCTCGGTTTCTTCCAGGTAACGGCTTTGCAGGCTTTCCGCCGCGCGCAGTTCGTTGATGGCCTGACGCAGGTTGGCCTCGGTTGCCTTGAGGTCGTCGATGCTGTGGATGCTGGCGCGGATGCCCTGGTACACGCCGCTGTAGTCATGGATCGGCTGCCAGTTCACCGCTGCCCAGAAATGGCCGCCGTCCTTGCGGCAGATGCGCAAGGCATAGCCTTGGCCGGACGTGCCGCGCAAGGCATGGCGCAACTGAAACTCGGCGGCGGTGCGGTCTTCCGGATGGATGATGTCGGCCGGGAAGTTCATCTGCGCCATGCATTCGCCGACACTATGGCCGAGCATGCGCTCGACCGAGGGATTCACCCACAGAAGCTTGCCCTCGGGCGACAGCCAGAATTCGAGATCGTGGGTGTAATCGGCGATGGCGTGAAAGCGCGCTTCGTTTTCGCGTGCACGGTCGACGTTGAAGCGCACGGATTCGGCCATGCGATTGAAGGTGTCGATCAGTTGTCCGATCTCGTCTTCGCCGGCGCCGGTCAGTTTCACGTCCAGATCGCCCTGGGCCATGCGCTTGCTGGCGCGGGTCAACGCATCGAAGCGGCGGATCACGCCGCCGACCGACAGGGCCAGCAGAATGCCAGTCAGCAGCAAAGCCGCGGCTGCAATGAACAGGCTCTGCCGGAGGTAACGGTTGCGCGCGTGCTGGATGAAGTCGCCCGACAGGACCAGGGCGATTTCGCCATAACGCTGGCCGGCATACTCGATCGGCAGGGTCAGGCGGAAATCGGCATCGGTACTTTCGGTCCCGGCTTGATGCACGATGCGCCGGTTGCTGTCGCGCACCTCGATCATTTTCAGGCCGCCTTCACGCTGCAGGGTTTCGACGATGTCGCGCACACTGGCGTCATCCTGCTGCGAGAGCGGGGCCAGCAGGGCGGCAACCAGGGTTTTTCCCATGTCTTGGGCCCGATTCTCGGCCTGTTTCTGCAATTCCTCGCTGGTGAGGTGGACACCGTTGATGATCAGGAACGCCAGCATCAGCGCTTCCACCCCCAACGCGGCGAGGGTGAGCTTGTAGCGCAACGAGAGCCGTCCGAACCAGGCCCTCAATGCGCCACCTGCATCATTTTCTCCGCCTGCAGGGCATAGGGGCGGAAAGCACGCAATTCATTGCCGTCCACGGAGACGAATCCCCCATACCCGCCGTGCTGTAAAAACACCTTTCCTTCCGGGGTGGTGGCGAAATCCAGCAATGCCCGGCGGATTGCGTTTGCTTCCTGGTCGCGCAGACGGGGATGCGTCAGATACATCAGGCTTGAAAGCGGGGCGGTCTCCACGACGACACGCAATTGTTCGCGGATATCGGCGGGCAGCAGCCGGTAGGGATGCAAGCCCAGCATGGCTGCCGCCGTGCGTCCATTGATGACCTGCATCACGGCATTGAGGTGGGAGCCGTAATCCATGATCTGGTAATCGATATTGCGCCGAAGCCCGAGTGCGGCCAGGTCGGCCTGCACGGCCAGGGCTGCCACGGCTATGGAATCAGGGGTGGCGATGTTTTGGTCGCGCAAGTCCTCCGCCACCCGGTAAGGCCCGCTATTCTTGACGACCAGCAGGCCGCGCGTGGGCTGGGCATACTTCAGCAGCGGCCGATAGCCGGCATCCTGTCGAGCCAGCCAGGCCAGGTGCGGGGCGGTGAGCAGGATGTCATAGTCACCCTGCCGGGTACGTTCGACAAAAGTCTTGAAGTCGCGCGCGCTATAAACGGCGACTCGCCGCCGCAAGTGCTTTTCCATCGCCTTGGCCAGCGGCTGGTAGATGTCGAGGGTCTGCTTGGCCGTCATGTTGGGGAAGACACCAAATATGAGCGGCGTATCCGTATCGGTTTCAGGATGGGCATCGGCAATCAGTACGAGGGCAAGCGCCCCCGACAGAACGACAGACCTGAGCCACGGTACCCAGACCGGGAGACGTCGCCGTGCGGGACGAACGCGCGGCGACGCGTGCGCGGCCCGGTCCGGCTGGTGTGGGGAGGTGACGTGCGCGAGGGCATGGGCGCAAAGGCGGGGTATACCCGACCGCTGGAGAATTCGGTGCAAGCGTGCTTTCCTCGTTTACAGTTTTTTTTGCAGAACCTTGGATCTCCGCTTGTAGTTGTATAAAGCCTGCTTGCTACGGGGCAGATGATCCGGACTGCTGTCGACGAAGCCGCGCTCCTCGAACCAGTGTTCGGTACGCGTGGTCAGCACGAACAGTTGCTTGAATCCTGCCTTCTTTCCTCTTTTTTCGGCTTCGGCCAGCAGTAGATTGCCGAAGCCGCGTCCGCGATATTCGCTGGAAACGGCCAGGCAGGCGAGCTCGGCCGCCTGTTCTTCCGGGAAGGGATACAGCGCCACGCAGCCGGCGATGACGCCGTCGGATTCGAGCACCAGGAAGCGCTCGACTTCCATTTCCAGCAGTTCGCGTGAGCGCCGCACCAGAATGCCGTCGCGCTCGAGCGGTTCGATCAGGCCGAGGATGCCCCCGACATCGTCGATGGTGGCGGCGCGCAGGGTTTCCAGCGGCGCCGGCGTAATGAGGGTGCCGACACCCTCGCGGGTGAACAATTCGGACAACAGCGCACCATCGCGGTGGCGGCTGATGAGGTGGGCGCGCTTCACGCCCTGCGTGCAGGCAGTGATCGTACAAGGCAGATAGTAGGTCACGTCCTCGGGCAATTTGCGGGCCTTGCCATGTCCTGCCAGTTCGAGCACCTGCCGCGCCTCGTTGACGGTGAGGGCGTTGAGGATCGTGCGGCCCTTGCCCGGCACGCCGTCGGTGTCCATCAGGAAAATCAGCTTGTCGGCCGCCAGCTCGACCGCGGCCTGGGTGGCTACGTCCTCCAAGCTGAGGTTGAAGATTTCGCCAGTTGGCGAGTAGCCGATGGGCGAAAGCAGCACGATGTCGTGCTGGTCCAGCCGCCTGCGTATGGCGGCGGCGTCGATCTTGCGGACTTCCCCGGTGTGCAGCAGGTCCTCGCCTTCGATGACGCCGATGGGTTTGGCGGTGACGAAGTTGCCCGAGGCCACCCGGATGTCGGCGCCCGCCATCGGCGTATTGGCGAGCCCCAGCGACAGCAGGGCTTCGATCTCGACCCGTACCGTGCCGGCGGCTTCCTTGACGCAGGCCAGCGCTGCGTCGTCGGTGACGCGCAGGCCGCTCACATAGCGGATTGCGGTGCCGTTCTCGGTCAGGCGCGCCTCGACCTGCGGCCGTACGCCGTGTACCAGAACCAGCCGCACGCCCAGACTGTTCAGCAGGTTGACGTCGTGCGCCAACTGCACGAAGCCCCCGTCCGCCACCAGCTCTCCGCCAAACGCAATGACGAAGGTCTTGCCGCGAAAACCGTGAATGTACGGCGCGGCGGAGCGGAACCAGTGAACGAAATGGGTAGTGTCTTTCAATGACATGGCCTAGAACGGGAAGTCTTTAGGGCGAAGGATACAGAAAACACTGCGAAACTGGAGGACGTCGACTTTTCTGCATGAAATAAATGGAATAAATCGGTTAGGCTTGGCGTCATAACTGGGCATGGCGGCATTTCCTGTTTAAAACAATTTTGAAGGAGACAACAATGAAGCAGATGAATAAATGGATGGGTGCTTTGCTGGGCGGCGCGGTGATGATGGGTGCCCTGGCACTGCCGGGTACCGCTGCGGCAGGCGCCGATGACGGCAAGACCAAGGTTGTGATCCAGGTCAGCGATTCGAACCCGGCCACCTGGAATCTGGCGCTGAATAACGTCAAGAACTTCCAGGCCGCCACGAAGGGTCAGGCCATCATTGAAGTCGTGGCCTACGGACCGGGCATCGGCATGCTGACGGCTGATTCCGAAGTGGCCAATCGCGTGAGCGAAGCGGTCGATTCCGGCGTGAAAGTGGCTGCGTGCGGAAACACCATGAAGGCGAAGAAGCTCACCAAGGAAGACATGAATGCCAAGGTCGACATCGTGCCTGGCGGCGTGGTGGAAATCGTGGAGCGTGAAAAGGAAGGGTACAGCTACATTCGTCCCTGATCGCTGCGAAATGAAAAAACCGGGCACAAGCCCGGTTTTTTCATGCCCTTAAAAATCACCCCATAGCGTTTGCATCGCCGCCAGTGCGGCCAACGCCGCCGTCTCGGTACGCAGCACGCGCGGTCCCAGTCGGACCGGAATGGCGCCTGCTGCATGCAGTGCAGCGATTTCATCGGCCTCAAAGCCCCCCTCCGGACCGGCCACCAGCCAGTCCTGGGCGGTCGATGAGGACAGGTCGGCCAGTCGCGCCTCGGCCGTCGGGGACAGGAACAACAGGCGCCCGGCCTCATGCTGCCCCAACCAGTTGGCCAACGTCATCGGCGACGCCACGACGGGCACCCGGTTACGGCCGCACTGTTCACAGGCGCTCGCCACGACGCCTTGCCAGTGCGCCACCCGCTTGTCTGCGCGTTCGCCTGCCAGCTTGACCACGCTCCGTTTGGCGGCGATCGGCTGGATCGCCGCCACGCCCAGTTCGACCGCCTTCTGCAACGTATAGTCCATGCGTTCGCCGCTCGAGATGCCCTGCGCCAGCCTCACGTGCAAGCGCGATTCGCGCTCGACATCGGCAAAGCCGGTGACGCTGACGGCCACCTCGTCCTTCTGGATGCGTTCGATGCGCGCGGCATATTCGCCGCCACGGCCGTTGAACAGGGTGATGGCGTCGTCTACCGCCAGCCGGAGCGCGCGCACGGCATGGCGCGCAGGGCCGGCCGGCAGGTTGAAACGGGCGCCTGGTGCAAGCGGCTGGTCAAGGTAGAAGCGTGGCGGTGACATCTTGGTATTATGCCGACGTTGTCCAGCGTTTTTACGGAGCACGTCATGGTTTCCCTCACCACCCCGGTATGCGACTTTGGCTGGAAGGCCCCCGGTTTCAGTTTGCCTGGCGTCGACGGCAGGATGTGGACGCTGAGCGAGGCGATGGGCCCGAACGGCTTGCTGGTGATGTTCATCTGCAACCATTGCCCGTATGTGAAGGCGATCCGCCCACGTCTGGTGCATGATCTGGCTGAGCTCAAGGCGCACGGCATCCATGCCATCGCCATCATGTCGAACGATCCGACCGAGTATGCCGAGGACTCGTTCGACAACATGAAAAAAGTGGCCGCAGAATTCGGTTTTCCGTTCCCTTATGTGATTGACGAGACCCAGGACGTGGCAAAAGCCTATGGGGCCGTGTGCACCCCCGATTTTTTCGGCTTCAACCGCAATTTCGAACTGCAGTATCGCGGCCGCTTCGACGAATCGCGTAAAGAGACCGCGCCCGAGGGCGTGCGGCGCGATCTGTTCGAGGCGATGAAGGCCATCGCGGTGACCCAGCATGGCCCTGCAGAGCAGATTCCCAGCATGGGCTGCTCGATCAAGTGGAAGGATGTGTGACGTGGCCGACCGTCGGCAGCACTGGGAAAACGTGTATCGCGGCAAGGCGGCCGACCAGGTCGGCTGGTTCCAGCCGCACGCCGCGTCGTCGCTGCGTTTGATCGAGAACAACGCAGACAAGGACGCACACATCATCGACGTCGGCGGCGGCGCGTCGGTCCTGGTGGACGGCCTGCTCGATGCCGGCTACCGCAACCTGACCGTGCTCGACCTCGCCGAATCGGCGCTGGCAACCAGCCGCGCGCGGCTCGGCGCGCGCGCGCAGTCGGTACAGTGGATCGTCGCGGATATCACCCGCGCCGAATTGCCAGCGGCGCGTTACGACGTCTGGCATGACCGGGCCGTGTTTCATTTCCTGACCGATCCGGCGGATCGTGCACGCTATGTGACGCAGGTGCTGGCCAGTGTCAAACCGGGTGGGCATGTCATCGTGGCCGCATTCGGCCCCGGCGGGCCGCTGCAGTGTTCGGGGCTGGACGTGGTGCGGTATGCCCCCGACTCGCTGCATGCCGAATTCGGTGCACCATTTCGCCTGCTTGGGCACGAAACCGAAATCCATCACACGCCGGCGGGTAAGGAGCAGGAATTTGTCTACTGTTATTGCGTGCGGGTCTGACCATGCTTGAACAGGTCAAGACACTGGTCCGCGAGGTGGCGCGGCGTGAAGTGACGCCGCGCTTCCTCAAGGTGGCGCATAGCCACAAGCTCGACGGCAGCCTTTTTACCGAGGCCGATGCGGCGACCCAGGCCGCCCTGGAAGACGCGCTGCCCCGGATCCGCGATGTGCCGGTGCTGGGCGAGGAAATGACCGAGCGACAGCAGCACGATGCCTGGGAAGCCGGCCGCGACGGATTGTGGTGCGTCGACCCGATCGACGGCACGTCCAACTTCGTCGCCGGTGTGCCCTATTTCGCGGTGTCGGTGGCGTATCTCTACAAGGGCGAGCGCCAATTGGGCGTGGTGTATGACCCGGTGGCCGACGAGATGTTCAGCGCCGAACGCGGGCACGGTGCTCATCTCAACGGGACGCCGTTGCCCCTGCGGGCGCCGGCCACCGAGTTGCGACGCGCGCTCGCTGGCGTCGAGATGAAGCGCATCGACCGCGAACTGGCCGGTCGCCTGGCCTCGTGGCCACCTTATGCCTCGCAGCGCAATTTCGGCGCGTCCACCCTGGATTGGTGCTACACGGCTGCTGGCCGTTTCGACATCTATGTCCATGGCGGGCAGAAATTATGGGATTACGCTGCCGGCGCCCTGATTCTGGAGGAGGCTGGCGGGCGGCTGGCCAGCCTGTCGGGCAGTTTCGATATCGCCAATGTGTGGGAGCGTTCCGTCGTCGCCTCGGCCAGCCCCGAACTGTTCGAACTGTGGCGCGACTGGCTGAAGGCGGCAGGCGCATAAGCCGGCGCATCGGGTAAATAAAAAGATTTTAGGGTCTCATTTATGAGCCATGGCTTGAGCTTGTCGGCTTAAGTCCTTGTCGCGTCACCTGTTTTGTTCGGTTTGGGCCTGGCTTGCGGAAGCCTGCCCTGCTGACGGATAATCAAGGTTTTTGCATATTCTGCCCAAGCTGTCTGTGCGCGGCTTTCCCGGGTGGGGATGCGACCGTTTTTTACTTAGCAGAAGGGAACGCAATGCCAACCCGTAATGACCTGGCCAATGCCATCCGCGCGCTTGCGATGGATGCCGTCGAAAAAGCCAAATCCGGCCACCCCGGCGCCCCCATGGGCATGGCGGAAATCGCTGAAACGCTGTGGAACCACCACATGCGCCACAATCCCACCAACCCCAAGTGGGCAGACCGCGACCGCTTCGTGCTGTCGAACGGCCACGGCTCGATGCTGATCTATGCCTTGTTGCATCTGACCGGCTACGACCTGTCGATGGACGACCTCAAGCAGTTCCGCCAGCTGCATTCCAAGACCCCGGGCCATCCCGAGTACGGCTACGCGCCCGGTATTGAAACCACCACCGGCCCGCTCGGCCAGGGCATCACCAACGCCGTCGGCATGGCGATGGCAGAAAAGATCCTCGCCGCCGAATTCAACAAGCCCGATCACACCATCGTCGACCACCACACCTACGTGTTCATGGGCGACGGCTGCATGATGGAAGGCATCTCGCACGAAGCCTGCGCGCTGGCCGGCACCTGGAAGCTGAACAAGCTGATCGCCTTCTGGGACGACAACGGCATCTCGATCGACGGTCACATCGAAAACTGGTATACCGACGACACGGCCAAGCGCTTCGAAGCCTACGGCTGGAATGTGGTGCCGAACGTCGACGGCCATGACGTCGTCGCCCTTGAGGCCGCGATCCAGAAGGCCAAGGCCAGCACCGACAAGCCCACCCTGATCTGCTGCAAGACCGTCATCGGCAAGGGCTCGCCCAACAAGGCCGGCACCCACGACGTGCACGGCGCCGCGCTGGGCCACGACGAAGTCGAAGCCACCCGCAAGAACATGGGCTGGAACCATCCCGCGTTCGAGATTCCCGCCGACATCTATGCCGGCTGGGATGCCAAGACCAAGGGCCAGGGCCTCGAAACGCTGTGGAACAACAAGTTCGCCGAATACAAGAAGGCCTTTCCCGCCGAAGCGGCCGAATTCGAGCGCCGCATGAAGGGCGACCTGCCCGCCAACTGGAAGGCGCATGTCGCCGAGAAGCTGGCTGCGATCAACGCCAAGGGCGAGACCGTCGCCACCCGCAAGGCCAGCCAGATCGCGATCAACGCGCTGGCCCCCGCGCTGCCCGAGTTCCTCGGCGGCTCGGCCGACCTCACCGGCTCCAACCTGACCAACTGGGAAGGCTGCCACCCAGTGCGCCACGGCAACCCCGGCAACTACATCAGCTACGGCGTGCGTGAATTCGGCATGGCCGCGATCATGAACGGCATGGCGCTGCACGGCGGCCTCTTGCCCTTCGGCGGCACCTTCCTGATGTTCTCCGAATACTCGCGCAACGCCATCCGCATGGCCGCGCTGATGAAGCAGCGCGTGATCCACGTGTTCACCCACGACTCCATCGGCCTCGGCGAGGACGGCCCGACCCACCAGCCGGTGGAGCAGACCGCCACCCTGCGCATGATCCCCAACATCGACGTCTGGCGTCCGTGCGACACCGTCGAGACCATGGTTGGCTGGGCCGCGTCGGTCGAGCGTACCGACGGCCCGACCTGCCACATTCTCAGCCGCCAGAACCTGCCGTTCATGAAGCGCGACGACGCGACCCTGGCCAACATCGCCAAGGGCGGCTACGTGCTGAAGGATGCCGCGGGCGCCAAGGCGGTCATCATCGCCACCGGTTCCGAAGTCGAGCTGGCCGTCAAGGCCCAGGAAGCGCTGGCCGCCGAAGGCATCGCGGTGCGTGTGGTCTCCATGCCGTCGACCAACACCTTCGACAAGCAGGATGCGGCATACAAGGCCAGCGTGCTGCCCAAGGGGCTGCCGCGCGTCGCCGTGGAAGCCGGTGTCACCGACTTCTGGCGCAAGTACGTCGGCCTGGAAGGCGCCGTGATCGGCATCGACCGCTTCGGCGAATCCGCTCCGGCTCCGGCGCTGTTCAAGGAGTTCGGTATCACGGCCGAGGCCGTCGCGGCCGCGGTCAAGGGCGTTCTGTAAACCGTGAGGTGTGAGGCGCGAGGGGTGAGGGGGCGTTGACCCGCCTCACGCCTCGCGCCCCGCGCCTCACCACAACAAGATTTTCAACTCACTGGAGACTGACACATGGCAATCAAAGTTGGTATCAACGGTTTTGGCCGCATCGGCCGTATGGCTTTCCGCGCAATCGCCAAGGATTTCAAGGACATCGAAGTGGTCGCGATCAACGACCTGCTCGATCCCGAGTACCTGGCCTATATGCTGAAGTACGATTCCGTGCACGGCAACTTCAAGGGCGACATCGCCGTTGAAGGCAACAACCTCATCGTCAACGGCAAGAAGATCCGCCTGACCGCCGAGCGCGAGCCGAGCAACCTGAAATGGAATGAAGTGGGCGCCGACATCGTGATCGAGTGCACCGGCTTCTTCCTGACCAAAGAAACCTGCCAGAAGCATATCGACGCGGGCGCCAAGAAAGTCGTTCAATCGGCCCCGTCGAAGGACGACACCCCGATGTTCGTGTACGGCGTGAACCACGAGAAGTATGCCGGCGAGGCCATCGTCTCCGCCGCTTCGTGCACCACCAACTGCCTGGCACCCATCGCCAAGGTGCTGAACGACAACTGGGGCATCAAGCGTGGCCTGATGAGCACCGTGCACGCCGCCACCGCCACCCAGAAAACCGTCGACGGTCCGTCGTCCAAGGACTGGCGCGGCGGCCGCGGCATCCTGGAAAACATCATCCCGTCGTCGACCGGCGCCGCCAAGGCCGTCGGCGTGGTGCTGCCGGAACTGAAGGGCAAGCTGACCGGTATGGCGTTCCGCGTTCCCACCTCCGACGTGTCGGTCGTTGACCTGACCGTCGAGCTGGAAAAGCCCGCCAAGTACGCCGACATCTGCGCTGCGATGAAGAAGGCCTCGCAGTCCGGCGACATCAGCAAGACGTTGGGCTACACCGATGAGAAGGTCGTTTCGACCGACTTCCGCGGCAATGGCTTCTCCTCGATCTTCGACGCCGAAGCCGGTATCGCCCTGGACGACACCTTCGTCAAGGTCGTGTCCTGGTACGACAACGAGTACGGCTACACCTGCAACATGCTGCGCTTCGTGCAGCACGTCGCGAAGTAATTCGGTAAACGGTGAGCGGTGAGCAGCGAGCGGCTTTGTTCCGCTCTCGGCTTGCCGCTCACTGCTCACCCGACTGAGCTGTAAGGCCTGGGTGGTACGCTGCCCAACCCTTACCGCTTAATTTTCAGGAGAAACAAACCATGGCATTCATCCGCGTCACCGATCTCGATCTGGCAGGCAAGCGCGTCTTCATCCGCGCCGACATGAACGTTCCGGTCAAGGACGGCAAGGTTACCTCCGACGCCCGCATCACCGCGTCGATGCGCACCATCGAGCACTGCCTCAAGGCCGGTGCAAAAGTGATGGTCACTTCCCACCTCGGCCGCCCGACCGAAGGCGAGTTCAAGGAAGAGGATTCGCTGAAGCCGGTGGTCGACGTGATCGCGCAGAAGCTCGGCAAGAACGTGCGCCTGATCCGCGAATGGACTGACGGCGGCTTCGACGTCGCCGACGGCGAGCTGGTGGTGCTGGAAAACTGCCGCGTCAACAAGGGCGAGAAGAAGAACGTCGACGAGACCGCGAAGAAATACGCCGCGCTGTGCGACGTGTTCGTGATGGACGCCTTCGGCACCGCGCACCGCGCCGAAGCCTCGACCCACGGCATCGCCAAGTTCGCGCCGACCGCTGCAGCTGGCATCCTGCTGACCGAAGAACTCGAGGCGCTCGACAAGGCGCTGGCCAACCCGGCTCGCCCGATGGTCGCCATCGTCGGTGGCTCCAAGGTCTCGACCAAGCTGACCGTGCTGGAAGCGCTGGCCGAGAAATGCGAACAGCTGGTGGTCGGCGGCGGCATCGCCAACACCTTCCTCAAGGCCACCGGCCACAACGTCGGCAAGTCGCTGTGCGAGGACGACCTGGTGCCCACCGCACAGGCGCTGATCGAGAAGATGACCGCCCGTGGCGCGACCATCCCCATCGCCGTCGACGTGG
Organism: Thiobacillus sp. SCN 63-57; assembly: GCF_001725555.1. Classification (NCBI taxonomy): domain Bacteria; kingdom Pseudomonadati; phylum Pseudomonadota; class Betaproteobacteria; order Nitrosomonadales; family Thiobacillaceae; genus Thiobacillus; species Thiobacillus sp. SCN 63-57. Next base: position 64,322 of record NZ_MEGP01000025.1, read on the forward strand.
TGTGCGGCAAGAAATTCGACGCCAACGAACCCGCCGTGCTGAAGGACGCCGGCGACGTCGCCGACGACGACATGATTTTCGATATCGGCCCGAAGAGCGCGCAGCAGCTCGCCGACATCATCATGAAGGCCGGTACCGTGGTGTGGAACGGCCCGGTCGGCGTGTTCGAGTTCGACCAGTTCGGCGAAGGCACCAAGACCATCGCCATGGCGATCGCCAACACCAATGCCTTTACCCTGGCCGGCGGCGGCGACACGATCGCCGCGATCCAGAAGTACGACATCTACGACAAGGTGAGCTACATTTCCACCGCCGGCGGCGCCTTCCTCGAATACCTGGAAGGCAAGGTCCTGCCTGCTGTGGCGATCCTGGAGGAACGCGCGCAAGGCTAAGGTACAAACGGCAAACGGTGAGCGGTTCCCGCTCACCGTTTTTGTTTTTATATCGTTTGCTACTCACTGCTCACCGCTCACCCCAATATGATTCGCAGAACCAAAATCGTCGCCACCCTCGGCCCCGCCTGCTCCGATCCCAAAACGCTGGATCGCATGATGGAGGCCGGCCTGGACGTGGTGCGTCTCAACTTTTCACACGGTGCGGCGCAAGACCATATCGACCGCGCCGAACTGGTGCGCTCGCTGGCGCGCACGCGCGGCCGCGCGGTCGGCGTGCTGGTCGACCTGCAAGGCCCGAAAATCCGCATCGGCAAGTTCAAGGACAGCAAGATCACGCTGGCCAAGGGCGATACCTTCATCCTCGATGCCGCCTGCGCGCTGGGCGACCAGACCCGCGTCGGCCTCGACTACAAGGAATTGCCGAATGACGTGAAGCGGGGCGTGACCCTGCTGCTGGACGACGGCCGCATCGAGTTCTGGGTCGAGGACGTCCAGGGCGCGGAGATCATCTGCAAGGTGGTGCAGGGCGGCGTGCTGTCGAACAACAAGGGCATCAACCGCAAAGGCGGCGGCCTGTCGGCCTCGGCGCTGACCGAGAAGGACATCGAGGACATCAAGACTGCCGCCGCCCTGAAGGCGGATTACCTGGCGGTGTCGTTCCCGCGTTCCGGTGCCGACATGCGCCAGGCGCGCGAACTGCTTCGCGCGGCTGGCGGCAAGAGCCAGCTCGTCGCCAAGATCGAGCGCACCGAAGCGATCGAGCATCTGGAAGACATCCTCGAGGCGTCCGACGCCATCATGGTCGCGCGCGGCGATCTCGGCGTGGAAGTCGGTGACGCGGCCGTGCCGGCGCTGCAGAAGCGCATGATCCGCATGGCGATCGAGCGCAACAAGGTCGTCATCACCGCGACCCAGATGATGGAGTCGATGATCTCGAGCCCCATCCCGACCCGTGCCGAAGTGTCCGACGTCGCCAACGCGGTGCTCGACGGCACCGACGCGGTGATGTTGTCGGCGGAAACGGCGGCGGGCCAGTTCCCGGTCGAGGCGATCCAGGCGATGGATCGCGTCTGCCTGGAAGCCGAAAAGGAAGCCGAGCCCGGCTTTTCCAACGACCGCCTGAGCAAAAGCTTCCTGCGCGCCGACGAGGCGATCGCGATGTCGGCGGTGTTCACGTCGGTCCACCTCAACATCAAGGCGATCGCCGCCCTGACCGAGTCGGGCAACACCTGTCTATGGATGAGCCGTCTGTCCACCCGGGTGCCGATCTATGCCTTGACACCGCAGGTCGAAACCCGTAGAAAAGTCACTCTTTTCCGCGGCGTCTATCCGATCAACCTGAAAACCGCCAGCAAGGAGCGCGATGCCTTGCTGGCCGAAGCCGAGGAAGAGTTGCGGCGGCGTGGTGCGGTACGTGACGGCGACCTGATCCTGCTGACCATCGGTGAACCCATCGGCCAGTCGGGCGGCACCAACACCATGAAAATCGTCCGCGTGGGCGGATCGAAAAAATCCTGATTTTGAAAACAGCTTGCTGCACATTTTTAACCTAGGAGACTGTAAATGGCCCTGATTTCCCTTCGTCAATTGCTCGACCATGCCGCCGAAAACGGCTATGGCCTGCCTGCGTTCAACGTCAACAACATGGAACAGGTCCATGCCATCATGCAGGCCGCCGCCGCCGTGGATTCGCCGGTGATCCTGCAAGGTTCCGCCGGCGCCCGTTCCTATGCCGGCGAGCCCTTCCTGCGCCACCTGATCCTGGCCGCGATCGAAATGTATCCGCAGATTCCCATCTGCATGCACCAGGACCACGGCGCGTCGCCCGCCATCTGCTTCCGCTCCATCCAGTCCGGCTTCAGCTCGGTAATGATGGACGGCTCGCTCGGTACCGACGGCAAGACCCCGTCCACCTACGAATATAACGTCGCCACCACCGCCAAGGTGTCCGAACTGGCCCATGCCTGCGGCGTGTCGGTTGAAGGCGAACTGGGCTGCCTGGGCTCGCTCGAGACCGGCAAGGCTGGCGAGGAAGACGGCCACGGCGCCGAAGGTGTGCTGGACCATTCCGCCCTGCTGACCGATCCCGACGAGGCCGCCGACTTCGTGTCCAAGACCAAGGTCGACGCCCTGGCCATCGCCATCGGTACCTCGCACGGTGCCTACAAGTTCACCCAGAAGCCCACCGGCAAGGTCCTGCGCATCGACCGCGTCAAGGAAATCCATGCCCGCATTCCGAACGTCCACCTGGTGATGCACGGCTCCTCCTCGGTGCCGGAAGACTGGCTTGCCATCATCAACAGCTACGGCGGCGACATGGGCCAGACCTACGGCGTGCCGGTCAGCGAAATCGTCGAAGGCATCAAGAACGGCGTGCGCAAGGTCAACATCGACACCGACCTGCGCATGGCCTCCACCGGCGCGATCCGCAAGCACCTGGCGGAAAACAAGTCCAACTTCGACCCGCGCAAGTTCCTCAAGGAAGCCACCAAGGGCATGAGCGAGATCTGCAAGGCGCGCTACGAAGCCTTCGGCGCCGCCGGCCAGGCCAGCAAGATCAAGAAGGTCTTCAACCTGGAAGAAATGCAGAAGCGCTACGACAAGGGCGAACTCGATCCCAAGGTCAACTGATCACTGGCTTCGGGCCGGAATCAGATGCTGAAATCAAATGGGACGCTGCGGCGTCCCATTTTTTTGCGCCCACGAGCGCCGCGCTGATGATCTTGGTGGCGCCTTTTGGCGGGGAGCGGCCGTACATCTGATCGCTGGGCCGACTGTTCATCGGCCGAAATCGCCGGAGGCGCCCTGCACCCCCTAGGTCAGCTATGGCGACCTCAAACAGCCTCCGCTGGGTTGCCTTGAGACGAATGGAACTCAGAAGACGGTTTAACAGTCCCTTATCACGGCGAACGGATGCTATACCAAACAATAATGTGCCGGAGGTGACTTATGAATACGGCGTTATCTGATCCTTCAAGCACGCTCCTTGGGAATCTTCCCAGCCTGCTGCCTAAACTCGAAGCACTTTACAAGGATGTCCATGCGCATCCGGAATTGTCGATGCAGGAGAACCGCACGGCGGGTCTTGCGGCGAAACATCTCCGGGACAATGGTTACGAGGTGACTGTTGGCGTGGGCAAGACGGGAGTCGTTGGCCTGCTGCGAAACGGGGAAGGCCCCACGGTCATGCTGCGTGCCGACATGGATGCGCTCCCTGTCCGGGAAGCGAGCGGCGTCGATTATGCGAGCACCGTCATGGCCACGGATGCCGCGGGAAATTCCGTGCCGGTGGCGCATGCCTGCGGCCACGACATGCACGTGGCATGGCTGATGGGTGCGGCTTCGCTATTCTCGCAACGGCGCGAGACCTGGCGCGGTACGCTGATGGTGGTCTTCCAGCCAGGTGAAGAGACGGCGCAAGGTGCACGGGCCATGATTGACGATGGCCTGTTCACACGCTTTCCCAAGCCTGATGTCGTGCTCGGCCAGCATGTCATGGTCGGCCCCGCAGGCACGATCGCGGGCAGCGCCGGGCCGATCACCTCCGCCGCCGATAGTCTGCAAATTCGCCTGTTCGGACGCGGTGCGCATGGCTCGATGCCGCAGGCCAGCATCGATCCGATCGTCATGGCCGCGGCGATTGTCCTGCGACTGCAAACCATCGTTTCCCGCGAAGTGGCCGCTACCGACGCCGCAGTGGTCACCGTCGGGGTGTTGCAGGCAGGTACCAAGGAGAATGTGATCCCGGACGAGGCCATCATCAAGCTGAACATCCGGACGTTCGATGAAGGGGTGCGCAAGCATGTGCTTGCAGCGGTCGAACGGATCGTCAATGCTGAAGCGCAGGCTTCCGGCGCGCCGCGAGCGCCGGAGATCACCTCGTTGGATCGCTACCCCCTCAACGTCAACGACAAGCAGGCAAGCGACCGCATTGCGGAGGCCCTACGCCGCCATTTCCCACCCGACCGCGTCCGGCACACCGGGCCCGCGCCGGCGAGCGAGGACTTCGGTTGCTTCGGGAGTGAATGGAACACGCCATCGGTATACTGGTTTGTCGGTGGGACCGATCCCGACATCTATGCAAAAGCCAAGGCAACGGGGCGGATCAACGACCTGCCGGTCAATCACAGTCCCTTTTTCGCCCCCGTCATCCATCCAACCCTGCAGACAGGCATCGAAGCCATGGTCGCGGGCGCGTTGGCCTGGCTGGCTAAATGAAGAACTAATCAAACGTTTCAACGCCTTCGCAGGACGTTTTCAATGCCGCTGATCCCCGTTCTCGAACAGAAGGCGATTCACGAACTTCTGCTGGTTTTCGACCTGGCGGGTACCTTTGTCTTCGCAATCAGTGGCGCGATGTTGGGCGTACGCCGCAATCTCGATATCTTCGGAATTCTGGTCCTGTCCTTCGCGGCCTCGAGCGCGGGGGGGATCACACGCGATCTGTTGATCGGCGCCGTCCCGCCCGCCGCGATCCGTGACTGGCGTTATCTTGCGGTTGCTCTTGCCGCCGGGTTGCTGGCTTTTTTCTGGTCATCACTGTTCGTTCGCCTGCGCACCCCGATATTGATCTTCGATGCGGCTGGACTTGCGCTTTTTGCCGTCGCCGGCACACAGAAGGCGCTTGCGTACGGACTGAACCCGCTGATGGCAGCACTGCTGGGCATGTTGACCGGCATCGGCGGAGGCATCGTGCGCGATCTGCTCGTCGTCCAGACACCCGCCGTGCTTCGGAGAGACCTCTACGCTCTCGCGGCACTTGCTGGCGCGGTGCTCATTGTCATCGGACATGCACTGGCTTTGCCGATAGTCCCGACCGCGATTGCTGGAGCTGTTGTCTGTTTCGGGCTTCGGCTGATGGCGATCCGGCATGGCTGGAATCTACCTGTCCCTCGGCCTCTTGAAAGCGGGGACGAGAGGCACGAGCGTGATTGACGGCAGTACATCCGTAGTCATCCGATGACGGCTACCCCGCTAAGTAGTGAATTGGAGGAACGACCGCGGTTAAACCTGTGTGAGGCGACTGAATCTACCCCAGCATCGCCTTCAACGCCGCCAGCCGATCACTGCCGCTGGCCTTGGCGTCCGCGCTGGAGGGCTTCTCCGGCTGGCGCACGTCGTCGCCAAGCTCGTCGATGAAGCGCGAGGGGTCGCAGGCGACCGTTTCGCGGGCGCGCTTGCGGCGCGAGCAATAGGACAGCGTGAGCGACTTCTTCGCGCGGGTGACGCCGACATACATCAGGCGGCGCTCTTCCTCCAGCCGGCCTTCGTCCACCGCGTCACGGTGCGGCAGGATGTTCTCCTCGACGCCGACCAGGAACACGTGGCCGAATTCCAGCCCCTTGGCGGCGTGCAGGGTCGAGAGGCGCACCGCGTCGGGCTCCTCCTCGTCGCGGCCTTCGAGCAGCGTGATCAGCGCGATGGTCTGCGTCAGCTGCAGCAGGTCCTTCTCGTCTTCCTCGCCCTTCTTGGCGATCCAGGCGGCAAATTCGAGCACGTTGTTCCACTTGTTCTGCGCCGCGCGCTGGTCGTCCTGGTCGAAGAGATACACCTCGTAGTCGATGGTCTTCAAGAGGTCGTTCAGCAGTTCGCCCGCCGGCTCGCGCGGCACGCGTTCCTCCATGCGGTTGATGAAGTTGCAGAACTCGATTAGCGGCGCCAGCTGACGCTCGCCGATCTGTGATGCGGCAGCGGCGGAAAACACCGCCTCGAACAGGCTGACGTGCAGGGTGGCGGCGACCTGGCCGAGCTTTTCCAGCGTCGCCGCGCCGATGCCGCGCTTGGGCGTGGTGACCGCGCGGATGAAGGCGGGATCGTCGTCGCTGTTGGCGATCAGCCGCAGGTAGGAAATCACGTCCTTGATCTCGGCGCGGTCGAAGAACGACTGCCCGCCGGACAGCTGGTACGGCACCTTCTCGTTGCGGTAGTCGCGCCACTCGGTGCGGTGCTGGAACTTGTGCGACAGGAGCCGCATGACCACCGATTCGGCTTCGTGCTCGTCGTCCTTGGTCGGCATCACCTGGATCGCGTCGCCGAGGCCGAGGTCGCTCCACAGGCGTTTCTCGAACAGCTTGGGGTTGTTGGCGATGAGGCTGTTGGCGGCCTTCAGGATGCGCACGCTCGAACGGTAGTTCTGCTCCAGCTTGACCACATGCAGGTGCGGGTAGTCTTCGTTCAGCTGGCGCAGGTTGTCGGCCGAGGCGCCGCGCCAGCCGTAGATCGCCTGGTCGTCGTCGCCGACCGCGGTGAAGGCGGCGCGCACCCCGGTGAGCTTCTGCAGCAGGCGGTACTGTGCGACGTTGGTGTCCTGGTATTCGTCGACCAGGATGTGGCGCAGGCGGTTCTGCCACTTCTCGCGCAGCCCGGCGTGTGTATCCAGTAGCTCGGCCGGCAGGCGGATGAGGTCGTCGAAGTCGACCGCCTGGTAGGCGCGCAGGGTGGCGTCATAGCGGTCGTAGATCTTGGCGTAGGCGCGCGCGTTGTCGTCCTCGGCCGTGGCGAGCGCGGCGGCGGGCGACTTCAGCTCGTTCTTCCACAGCGAGATGCGCGACACGGCGCGGCGGATTTCCTGCTTGTCCGTGGTCTTGAGGATTTCCGACACGATGCCGGCGGCATCGGCCGAATCAAGAATTGAAAATGCCGGCTTCAGTTCGGCGAATTTGGCGTCCTCGCGCAGCATCCTGAGGCCCATCGAATGGAAAGTAGTGACGATCAGGCCTTTCGTGTTGACGCCCTGCGTGAGCTTGGCGGCGCGCTCCTGCATTTCGCGTGCGGCCTTGTTGGTGAAGGTGATCGCGGCGATCGAACCCGGCTTGTAGCCGCACTCCCCAATTAAATAGGCGATCTTGTGGGTGATGACGCGCGTCTTGCCCGAACCGGCGCCCGCCAGCACGAGCAAGGGGCCGTCGAGGTATTTCGCCGCCTCGCGCTGCGGCGGATTGAGCGCTGCGAGCAGGCTCATGCCGCGCCGAATTCGCGGGTCAGCCAGGCGTTGATGGCATCCGATTCGTACAGCCAGGTCTGCTTGCCTTGCGCGTCAGTGATCAGCAGGCACGGCACCTGCGGCTTGCCACCACCCGCGATCAGGGCTGCCCGGTGCGTTTCGTCATGCTGCGCGTCGCGCAGTTCGATGTTGAGCGAAAGCCGCTGTATCGTGCGCCGGGTCTTGAGGCAGAACGGGCAGGTGGGGTAGTGGTACAGCGCCAGACTGCGTGTGCGTGCGTCGACGTCCTGCTGCGCGGCGGCAGGACGCACGACGCCTTTCGGGCGTGTCAGCCAATAGCCCACGAGCATGAAGGGGGCGAGGATGAGGCGCAGGGTACGAAAAAACAGGCGGATCAGGGGTTTCATGGCGCAGACGTCACAAGAGGTTCGGGCGGGCGCGCTATGATGCAGGTCAACACAGCACACAAAGAAGCCGTATTTTATATGCCTACCTATGCCATTGGCGATCTTCAGGGATGTCACACGTCCCTGCTGCGTTTATTGGATGCGATCCGGTTCGACCCGGGCGCCGACCGGCTGTGGCTTGTGGGTGATCTGGTCAACCGTGGGCCGGAATCGCTGGCGGTGTTGCGGACCGTCAGGGAACTGGGGAATGCCGCCATCAGTGTGCTCGGCAACCACGATTTGCACTTGCTGGCGCTGGCCGAAGGTTTCGGACGGGTACACAAGGGCGATACGCTCGACGAGATACTGAATGCGCCGGACCGCGACGAGCTGCTGGTCTGGCTGCGACAGCAGAAACTGGCCTGGCGCGATGGCGAGTTCCTCATGGTGCACGCGGGCGTGCTGCCGGGCTGGACGGTGGACGACACGATGCAGCATGCCGCGGAGGCGGAAGCTGCGCTACAAAGCCCGCATTACCGGGAATTCTTCGCGCAGATGTACGGCAATGCGCCGGTGGCGTGGGATGCGGCGCTGCATGGCGTCGAGCGCCTGCGGGTGATCGTCAACGCATTCACCCGGCTGCGCTACTGTTCGGCGGAGGGCGAGATGGAATTCCACCACAAGGGCGCGCCGGGTACACAGCCGGCCGGCTGGCTGCCGTGGTTCGAGGTGCCGGGGCGCAGGAGCGCCGAGGCGACCCTCGTCATCGGACACTGGTCGACGCTCGGGTTGATCAACCGCGACGACCTGATCGCGCTGGATACCGGTTGCCTGTGGGGCGGCAGATTGACCGCCGTCAGGCTGGAGGATCGGCAGGTGTACGAGGTGCAGTGCCCGCAGGCTCGGTTTCCGAAATCCTGAGGCCCAACAGCCTGGCGGTGGCGGCTTCAGCCTGTGCCGCCAGATCGCGCCGGTGGCCGTTGGGCAGGATGGGGTCGCCGAAATGCAGTTCGGCGACGAGGCCGGGCTCGCTGACGATCTGCTTCAGGCTTTGCCACATGCTGAGGTCGTCGATGTAGGCGGGTGCAGCGCTGTATTCGCCGTCCAGCGTGCGGTAGCGCAAGGCCGCCGGTACGATCGGACAATTCAGCTCGACCGCCGGCTGCAGCAGCGACGGCATGAAGCGCCGCAGCCCCTTCCCGTCGCCGGTGGTGCCTTCGGGGAACACGGCGACCCAGGCGCCCGACTGCATCAGCGCCCGCATCTCGGTGTTGATGCGCGCCGTGTCGGCACGACGGCCGCGTTCGATGAACAGCGTGCCGGTCTTGTGTGCCAGCCAGCCGGCCACCGGCCAGTTGCGCACTTCGGCCTTGGAGACGAAGTGCACCCGCTGGGCCGCGTAGATCAGATAGATGTCCAGCCACGACACGTGATTGCATACCAGCAGCGCGCCGCCGGGCAGGCGGGGCGCAGTGTCCGCCTTCAGCCGTACGCCGAGTACCCGGAGCAGGCGCCGGGCCCAGGCCATGATGCGGCGATCCCGCTGGGCGGGGCTGAGCAGGGGGAAAATCAGTCCTGCCAGGACGACGCCCCAGGCCAGGTGCAGGGCCAGCAGGCCGATGCGGAGGACGCGGCGCAGAGGGGTGGGGAAATAGGCAAGGATCACCCGTTCATTGTAAGACTCATCCGATGAGACGGCGGGCATAGTTGCGGTTGAGTTGCGCCATCGGCAGCAGCATCAAGAGATCGGCCGTATTGAAATCGGGATCCCACGCCGGTTCGCCGCATACCATCGCGCCGAGCCGGGTGTAGCCCTTGATCAGCGGCGGCAGCGTTGCGGTCTGGCCTTCGTCGAGCGACTCGACGGGCAGGCGGTAGCGTGGCGTGGCGCGCCATTCGATCGGCGCGAGATGACGTTGGATGATCTGGCGGTACACGCTGGCCGCGACATGGCCGCCGTCCGCCATGCCGATGCTGGCGCAGCCGACGATGTATTCGTAGCCATAGCGCGTCATATAGTCAGCCAGCCCGATCCACAGGCGGGCGATGACGGCACCGCTGCGGTGCGCCGGATGCACGCACGAGCGTCCCAGTTCGGCCATGCGCGGGCGCAGGAAGTGCAAGCGGGTCAGGTCGAATTCCTGTTCGGAATAATAGCTGCCGACGCGTTTGGCGGCGTCGGGCGGCAGGATGCGATAGGTGCCGACGATTTCGCCGCTGGCCAAGTCGCGTACCAGCAGATGGTCGCAGAAAGGGTCATACAGATCGATATCGTGCCCCGGCAGAACGGAGGACAGACGCGCGCCCATCTCCTCGGCAAACACCTTGTGACGCAGGCGCTGCGCTTCGCGGATTTCGTTGTCGTCCACCGCCAGCGAGATGTGGTAGCGGCTGGCGGAAAGGGATGGTTGGGCGCTGAGAACGTCGAGCATGGGGCACTCCCATTGATGGAATGCGCCCAGCTTAGAGATCGGGTGTTAACCCGGCGTGACGTTCAGGTTTCGGAACGATGAACTACGAATCAGGGGATCCCGGGAGATCGGGCCCGGCTTCAGTGCGATACGCGTGTCGTTCCCCCACCCGACAATACCCGTACGCGATCGCCTACCCGGAATTCCTCGTCCGCCGCCTGGGTGATGGCGAGCATCCGCCCTGAATCGAGCTTGACCGTGATTTCCACGCCTTTCTGGCGCGTGGTTGCCTCTTCCGCGGCTGCACCGCCCAATCCGCCCAGTACCGCGCCAATCGCCGCACCGACCACGCTGCCCTTGCCGCTGCCTACCGTGCTGCCGGCCACACCGCCGACGACGGCGCCCGCGCCTGCACCGATCGGCGTCTTGGTCCCTTCGATATTCACCTCACGCACCGACTCCACCACGCCCATCTGCACCTCCTGGACGGCCCGGGTCTGGTCGCGGCTGTAGTCCTTGCCGCCGACGCCGCTGGCGCAGCCGCCAAGTAGTGCCAAGCTGGCTGTCATCAGGGTGACGGCAACGATGGTTGGGGTCTTCTTCATGGTGCGGGTCCTGTAGTTGCACATGTTTCACTATAGGCGGTGTGACCGTCGATTCTCGGCGTGGTTCAGAGCGTTTTGCCAAACGTGATCTTGAGCCGTCCGGCGATTTCCTGTCGGCTCGGCGCGTGGTTCTGACCGCCGCGGTGCTCGATTTTGATCGCCCCCATCACGCTTGCCAGCTGGCCCGCGGTTTCCCAATCCAGCCCGTGCGTGATGCCATACAGAATACCGCTGCGGTAGGCGTCGCCGCAGCCAGTGGGGTCGAGGATGGCCGCCGGCCGCACGGCCGGGATGTCGATCTGCCCGCCGGCCGTGTGGATCACAGAACCTTCGCCGCCGCGTGTCACGATCAGCGCCTCGACGTGGCGTGCAAGCGTGGCCAGATTTTCCCCGGTGCGGCTCTGCAGCAGCTCGGCTTCGTAATCATTGAGGATGACGTAGCTGGATTTGTGGACGCACTCCAGCAGTTCCTCGCCGGAAAACAGCGGCATACCCTGGCCCGGGTCGAACACGCATGGCACCCCCGCCTCGTGAAAGCCGCGCACGTGGCGCAGCATGCCGTCGCGGCCGTCCGGGGCGACGATGCCCAGCTTGAGATCCAGCACCTGGCGCACGTCGTTCTCGTGCGAGTAGTTCATCGCGCCGGGGTGGAAGGCGGTGATCTGGTTGTCGTCGAGGTCGGTGGTGATGAAAGCCTGCGCGGTGTAGGTGCCGGCGACATGGTGGATGTAGTCGCGCGGAATCGCCAAGGCGTCGAGACGCTCGGCATAGGCGGCGAAGTCGTCGCCCACGGTCGCCATGATCAGCGGCTCGCCGCCCAGCAGTTTGAGGTTGTAGGCGATATTGCCCGCGCAGCCGCCGTACTCGCGGCGCATCTCCGGCACCAGGAACGACACGTTCAGCATGTGGATCTTGTCGGGCAGGATGTGGTGCTTGAAGTGATCCTGGAACACCATGATGGAATCGAAGGCGAGGGAACCGCAGATGAGGGTGCGCATGATGGGTGGGTGTGGGCTGAAAACGACAGCCCGGATTATACGCAGCCGGTTGGCCGGGATTCACGGAAGATTCATGCGCCTGACAGCGCAGGTTCACGCAGCGCGGCCATGCTGCGCGCATGAACGTTGCCGCCCATGCCCACACCCGCCGTACCGCCTTGCTCTGGTCGGTGCCTGCGCTGCTGTTTGCCAGCGATGCGCTGGCATGGGGGCTGATGACCCATGTGTACTTTGCGCAATTGCTGGTATGGGGCGTACCCCTGCTCGATCCTGCGCTGCGCCGCGCGGTGCGACGGTTTCCGCAGCGCCTGAGGGCCGGCGCCTGCCTGCCCGATCTGGCGCTGGTGGGCACGACTGCGGGGACTCGCGCATTCGACGCCAGCCACCGCTGGGAGACCGCCCACGCGCTATTGGATGCGGCGCACGACGACGAATCGCGGGCCTGTGCAGTCGGTGCAATGAGCCATCTGTGGGTCGACATCATTGCGCACAATCATTTCGTTCCCGCTCACGAGCATCTGTGGTGGAACGTGCCGATGCTCACGCATGCCGCCGCGGAATGGGCGATGGACCATCATATCTCGCGCCATCTGTTCAGTTCGTCAGCCCCGCTGTTGCAGATCGACGACTGGCTGGTGGACTATGTGGCGTGCAACTTCGATTGCTCGTCCGCCGCTAGCCGACGGGCAATCCGCCAGCTATCGAGTGCCGAACGCCTGTTGCGGCAGAGCCGCCTGCCCCATGCGCTGCATGGCGTAGGGTGCGTGCTGGATCGCAAGCTTGCCACGCGTTTCGATTACTACATCCAGGAAGTGACGGCCCGGTTGCCGCAGATGAACCGGGTGCTGGCCGGCGAGGCGCCCGCCTGGTTGCCGGATTGTCCGCCGGTGGCGGTGGCACGCGAACGCATCGCCGCGCACGCGCCGGAACTGGTGGCATGCCGGTTGCCGCTGCCTGGGGATCTGTTCGAAGCTGAGGTTCAGCCGCGTTTCCGCAACGCAGCCTGAGGTTTTTAAGACAGGCGCCCTACAGCGCCAGCGAGAGGGCGGCGATCGTGCCGCCAAGCAGCGCACCCACCAGGACATCGCTCACGTAGTGCAGTCCCAGTACCAGCCGTGACAGCGCGACCAGCGCGGTGAAGGGCCATACCAGCCATCCCAGTGCCGGGTAATAGGCCGTGGCGACCGCGCTGAAGACCACAGCATGCAGGGTGTGGCCGGAGGGAAAACTGAAGCGGTCGAGCGGTGCGGTCAGGCAACAGATCGACGGGCAGGCCTGATAGGGGCGCGGACGTTCGGTAGCGCCTTTCAGCCATTTGTAGACGAGCGTGCCGACGAGTCCGGCCGTGATCATGTGGAGCACGGCCGGCAGGGCGTCCCATCCGTTCCAGGCGATCAGCGCCAGCATCAGCGCATACCAGAACACCCCGTCGCCGAGCCGGCTGGCGAGTCGTAGCAGGCCGACCTCCCAGTCGGGCAGGCGCACGCCGTTGAGGCGCTCCAGCCAGGCATGTTCGCGTGCGGCCAGTCGATCGAGGCCGTGGTGGGCAACCAGACTCAGACGATTTTGCATGGCGGAATCCTCATGAACGGACTGTCGGGGCCGCGGCAGGCCAATCCAGCTGGGGTTCGGTCGCGGGTTCGGGGTGGGCGAGACGCAGCAGCACCCGCTCGAAACTGTCGATGATGGCGTCCCACGACAATTGGGCGGCACGCGCGGCTGCAGCGGTGCCCAATCGGCGTTGCCGTGCGACATCAGGAGCCAGCGATGCCGCCTGGGCGATGAACGCCGCTTGATCCTCGGGCGCGACCTTGAGGCCGTTTTCGTCGTGCCGGATGATTTCTTCGGCGGCTGCGCAATCGTAGGCCACCACCGCGAGGCCGGAGGCCATCGCCTCGATCGTCACGTTGCCCCAGGTCTCGGTCAGGCTGGGGAACAGGAACACGTCGCCCGAGGCGTAATGTGCCGCTAGCGTCTCGCCGACCTGGGTGCCGCAGAATATCGCATCGGGCCGTTTGGCCTGCCAGCCGGCGCGTTCCGGGCCGTCGCCCACCAGCACCAGGCGGGTGGCCGGGTGCGCCTGATTCATGGCATCGAAGGCGCTGAACACCAGGGACAGATTCTTCTCGGCTGCCAGGCGACCCACGTACAGCACCGCAGTCTCGTTCTCGCCCACGCCCCACTGCGCGCGCAAGGCCGCATCGCGGCGGCCAGGGTGGAACAGTTGCGTGTCCACCCCGCGCCCGATGATCTCGATGTTCTCGTAGCCATGCGCCAGCAGTTCGCGGCGGATGCCTTCGGTCGGCACCAGCGTGACGGCGGCCTTGTTATGGAATTTGCGCAGATAGGCGACGATGGCGCGGCGCAGCAGGCCGAAGCCGTAGTGGCTGCTGTAGCTGTGGAAATTGGTGTGGAAGTCGCTCGCCACCGGCAGGCGCAGTTTGTTGGCGGCCGCCAGCGCCGACCAGCCGAGCGGACCTTCGGTGGCGATCTGTACCACGTCCGGACGCTGCCGGGTCCACAGCCGGGTCAGCGCGGCTTTCGCCGGCAGACCCATCTTCAGGCCTTCGTAACGCGGCAGCGCGATGCCACGTTGCAAATGTTCGCTGAGGGTGGCGGTGGGCTGCGGTTGGTCGTCGGAATGCTGGCGCGGACGGATCAACTGCACCTGGTGATTGCGTACCTGCAGGCCGTTGACCAGGCGGCCGAGCGTCATCGCCACGCCATTGACTTCGGGCGGGTAGGTTTCGGTCACCACCGCAATGCGCAGTTGCGGGCGCATGGACGGAAGCGTCTGGCAGGTGAATTCGGCGGCATCCATGGGGCGCAGCATGCCCCTGCCGTGCGACAAACAGATGACGCCGAAGTGATGGTTTGGTGAAGCGGGTGCTCAGGCCGCGAGCGGCAAAGCGTCCTGCGCGATCGAGCGCAGCAGCAGGATGTCGCGGTAGGCGCCCGGTTCGAAGCCGATGCGCGTGCCGCCCCGGTTGTCGTAAATCAAATCGTGGAAGAAGGCCTCGATATCCGGGGTATTCCAGACTTTCACCAACTGTTCCAGCAGGTGCGGATACGCCTCCAGCCCCTGGCCGGCTTCGTTGTCCTGGGAAATCGGATGGTCGGTGAGGTTGACGTTGAAATAGCGGCGGCATTCGGCGCTGGCGGCTGCATAGCCGGCGGTATCGCCTTCGCGGTGCAGCAGGTCGAGCAGCAGCAGCCAGGGTACCGGCGACTCGGTCGGCGTGGCGCGCAGATGCTCCTGCAGCAGATGGATGGCCAGGTCGCCATGCCCGAAGGCCATGAACACTTCGGCCTGGTCAAGAACATCTTCCTTGACTTCGGTGCCGCTGGTTTGCTGAGGCGGGGCGATTTCCGGCATGCGCGGGGAAACGGACGGCGGTTCAGCCGGCATGTCGGCGCTCAATTCAGATAGCGTTTTCTCCGGCATTCCCGTTTGCGTCCAGGGCGTGTCGCCCAGCGTGGGCCGGGCGGAGCGGGTGCGGCGCAGCAGCCAGGCGGCCAGCGCAATCAAGCTGGCCACGATCGCCATCGCCAGCAGATACAGCGGCCACTGGGCGGGTTGCGAGGACGTGGCAGGCGCGGGTGCCGTCGTGGGGGTGGCATGCCGGGCGGCTTCGAGCTCGGCATTGCGGCGCTGCAACGCGGCGAGTTGGGCCTCCAGGTGCGCAAGTTTGCGGCCCAATGCCGTGTTTTCATCGGACAGTTCGGTGGCGGTCAGGCCATCGAGGCGCGGCTGCGTCAGGTCGGGCAGGCGCGTGTCGAGACGCAGCGCCACTGGCGTATCGTTCTGGCTGGATAGCTCGTGCTTTCCGGACAGCACCAGGCGCGGGACGCTTTCTTTCGGCGCGGCATGCACGCGGGGCGGGGTCTGGGTCCGCGCGGCCGCGTTCGGCGGTCGCGCGATGGACGTGGCCGCGCGATGGGACGGTCGATGGGCGCGTCGAGGTGAAACGGGACGGGATGGGGCAGCGGCGGGCGCCGGTCCGGTTTGCGCGCTTGCAACGGGGACATTCTCGTTGAGGGGGGCTTCCGTCGCCACGGGTGGGTCGAGCAACACGACATACTCGCGTTGCAAGCGTACCTCGCAGTCCGAAACCAGCACGAACTGTACGATCGGATCATTTACCGGGTAGGACGTACGGATGAGCAGGCGCGTCTGATCCCCGGCCCGTTCGATACTCAGTTTTGCGCGGAGCGGCGGTGCGACGCTGTTTGCGCTGCTGCCGAGGCTGAAGCAGTCCGCTGTCGTGTCGGCGGTCGCGCCGAGCAGGGTGACGGTCGCATTCAGGGACCGGCCCAGTTGCGAATGTACATTGATGTCGCCCATGCCCAAGGCTGCGGCGGAGCCGGCCTGGCACAGACTCAGAAGAAAGCAAACAGTTTTGAGGTTCACACCGTCGGAAAATGATAAGGGGCGCACACCTCTATTCCGGCTAAGAACGCCACAACTTTAGGGTGCAGCGCCATATTGGCATGGTTTTTGTAATTCACTCAACCCAATAGTACAAGCGCCCACACGACGACCACGTTGGCCAGCGCGATCATCACGGCGGCACTCCCCATGTCCTTGGCGCGCTTGATGAGCTGGTGGTGCTCAAGGGAAATCCGGTCCACCGCGGCCTCGAGCGCCGAATTCAGCAATTCGACGATCAGCACCAGCAGCACCGCGCCGATCATCAGCGCGCGGCTTATCCCCGTCTGGCCCAGATAAAGCGCAAGCGGGATCATCAGCAGCGCCAGAAACACTTCCTGCCGGAAGGCATCCTCATGCCTGAACGCGGCGGTGAGCCCGGCCCACGAATAGCCCGCCGCGTTCAGCACGCGCCGCAGGCCGGTCTTGCCCTTGTAGGGGCTGACGGGGTCGGTCATGCGTGGGCGGAGGCGGCAGGTTTGTAGGCCAGATCGAGCTCGCGGGCGGCCTTGACGTCGTCTAGCCGCCGCACCGGCAGGCTGTAGGGCGCACCCTTCACCAGATCCGGGGTGGTCTCGGCCTCCCGTTTGATCGCTTTCATCGCCTCGATGAAGCCGTCGAGCGTTTCGCGGCTCTCGGTCTCGGTCGGCTCGATCAGGAGGCATTCCGGCACCAGCAGCGGGAAATAGGTCGTCGGGGCGTGGTAGCCATAGTCGAGCAGGCGCTTGGCGAAGTCCATCGCGGACACCCCGGTGGCGTCCTTCAGCTTTTTCAGCGTGACGATGAACTCGTGGCTGGCGCGGCGTTCGGGATAGGCGAGATCAAAGCCGGCCTCGCGCAGCTTCGCCATCAGGTAGTTGGCGTTGAGCGTGGCGTACTCGGCAACGCGGTGCATGCCCTCGCGGCCCAGCAGGCGCGCATACACGTAGGCGCGCATCAGCACGCCGGCGTTGCCCATGTTGGCCGACATGCGGCCGATCGACTGCGGCAGGTCGGCCTCGGTCGCCAGCCGGTAGAAACCGTTCTCGTTCAGCACCAGCGGGATCGGCATGAAGGGCAGCAGGCGCTGCGCCACGCCGACCGGGCCTGCACCGGGGCCGCCGCCGCCGTGTGGGGTGGAGAAGGTCTTGTGCAGGTTCATGTGGATAACGTCGAAGCCCATGTCGCCGGGGCGCACCTTGCCGAGAATGGCGTTGAGGTTGGCGCCGTCGTAGTAGAGCAGGCCGCCGGCGTCGTGGACGATCTTCTGGATGTCGGCGATCGTCTTCTCGAACACGCCGAGCGTCGACGGGTTGGTCAGCATCAGGCCCGCGGTCTGGGGGCCGACTGCGGCCTTGAGCGCGACCAGGTCGACGCTGCCGGTCGCGTCGGTGGGGATTTCCTTGACCGTGTAGCCGCACATGGTCGCCGTTGCCGGGTTGGTTCCGTGCGCCGCGTCCGGCACGATGATTTCCCTGCGGGCCGTGTCGCCGCGCGCGTCGTGGTAGGCGCGAATCATCGCCACCCCGGCGAATTCACCATGCGCACCCGCCATCGGCGCCATCGACACGCCGGCCATGCCGGTCACGTCCTTCAGCATTTCCTGCAGCTCGTACATGCTGGCGAGGAAGCCCTGGCCGGTCTCGTCCGGGCTCGCCGGATGACGCGCGAGGAACTGCGGCAGCATCGCCAGCGAATTGCACGCGCGCGGGTTGTACTTCATGGTGCACGAACCGAGCGGGTAGAACTGCGTATCGATGGAGAAATTCTTCTGCGACAGGCGCGTGTAGTGACGCACGACGTCAAGTTCAGAGACTTCAGGCAGCGCAGGCGCATCCTTGCGGCGCAATTCGGCGGGCAGGTCGTCGAGGCTGCCGCCAGCGGCGGGCAACTGGGCGGCGGCGGTGCGGCCGGGACGGGAATGGTCGAATATCAGCATGGTGGTTAGACGTAAGGCGTGAAGGGTGAGGGGCGAGGGGTGGGGCTGGGCAGGCGCGATGTTGTCTCGCAACCGTTCCTCACCCCTTTCCCCTCACGCCTCACGAATTTATTTCAATGCAGCCAGTGCAGCGTCGTAGTTCGGCTCCTGCTTGATCTCGGGAACGAGTTCGGCATGGAGTACCTTGTTGTGCTCGTCCAGCACCACGACTGCGCGCGCCGTGATGCCGGCCAGCGGGCCGCTGGTGATGGCGACGCCGTAGTTCTTCATGAACTCGGCACCGCGCATAGTCGACAGCGTGGTCACGTTGTTGGTGCTTTCGGCGCCGCAGAAGCGGCTCATTGCGAACGGGAGGTCGGCCGAGATGATCAGCACGGCGGTGTTGCCGACGGCTGCGTCGTTGAACTTCTTGGTCGACGTCGCACACACCGGGGTATCGAGGCTCGGCACGATGTTGAGGATTTTTTTCTTGCCGGCGAAATCGGCCAGCGAGACGTCGGCCAGATCCTTGTTGACCAGCTTGAAATCGGGCGCGGTGTCGCCGACTTTGGGGAAGCTGCCTGCGACGTCGATGGGGTTGCCGCCTAGAGTCACTGCCATGATTGCTCTCCTTGAATAAATCGATTAAATGCCGGGCACTAGAACGATAACGCCCGATCCATTTCCTGCCAATTAACTGCCGTGCTGGTCGTAGCGCGCCAGATGCTCATCCAGGTTCTCGCGCAGCATTTTTTCGTATTGGTCGAGGAAATAAGCGATCGCAGCCTCTTTTTCCGCGATCAGCTGTTCCTTGCTCTCTGATGCCGCCGTGATGACGAAGGCGTTGAATCTCGAGGCTGCAAATAGCGCGCATGCGCTGACCCGGCTGGGCTTCACCTCGTTCAGGTGGGTATTGGCCAACTGAATGAACGAGTCGGTCATATCCCAGAATTGCTTGTCCCGCAGTACATCGCTCATGCTTGACTCCAATCAGCTCTTGTACGCACACGGCGGGGCTTCGCGCCGTTTCGACAGGATACGTTCCATTTGTTGCGCGTAGTGGTCGAGATCCGCTGCGGTCTTGGTTTCGGTGACGCACACCAGGATTGCCTGTCCGAGTTCGGGATACCAGCCGGAGATGTCCAGTCCGCCAAGGATGCCCTGCGCACGCAGTGCGCGCAGCACGTCACGCGCGCTTGTGCCCTTCAGGGTATTGTCGTTGAGCTTCAACACCACTTCGTGGAAGAAGGGCGAAGCGAATGCGCGTGTGACGCCGGGAATCGCTGCGAGCTTGTCGGCCAGCGCCACGGTGTTGGCGTGGCTGTTGGCAGCGACTTTCGCCAAACCCTGCGGTCCCAGCAGCGACATGTACTGCGTCGCCGCGGTGACCACCAGGCCCTGATTGGTGCAGATGTTGGAGGTGGCCTTGGAACGGCGGATATGCTGCTCGCGTGCCTGCAGCGTCAGCGCGAAACCCGGCTTGCCGTCGAGGTCGACGGTACGGCCGACGATGCGCCCGGGCATCTGCCGCACGAACTCCTGGCGGCAGCACATGAAGCCGAAATAGGGGCCGCCCGAGGCCATCGGCGCGCCCAGCGGCTGGCCTTCGCCGACGGCGATGTCGGCGCCCACGATTTGATTATTCTGGCCGCCCCACTTGCCGGGTGCTTCCAGCACCGCCAGCGTGGTCGGGTTGACCAGTGCGATCGCCAGCGCGCCTTTCTCATGCGCCCAGTCGGTCATGGCGTGGACATCTTCCAGCACGCCGAAGAAGTTGGGCTGCGGGATCACCAGTCCGGCGAAGGCACCCGGGTCGGCCGGCAGCACCGTTTTTCCTGTAGCAGCGTCGTAGTCGAGCTCGACCAGTTCGATGCCCTGGTTCCTGACCGTGGTGTCGACCACGCGGCGATAGATCGGGTGCACCGTCTTCGGCACCAGCACGCGGCGCGAGGTCTTGTGCGAGCGGACCGCCATCAGCACTGCTTCGGCCAGCGCCGAGGCACCGTCATAGAGCGAGGCGTTCGAGACGTCGAGCCCGGTCAGCCGGGTCATCATGGTCTGGTATTCGTAGATCAGCTGCAGCGTGCCCTGGCTCGCTTCGGCCTGGTAGGGCGTGTAGGCGGAGTAGAACTCGCCGCGCGTGGAATGTGGTGCTCGTAGACACCGGCGCCGATGAAGTTGGACCAGAAGCCGTCCTGCGACGCGCGTTCCTGCATCAGTCGCGTTACTGCCATCTCGGGCAGGCCGTCGGGCACGTCCTTGAGCTTGCCGGTCTTCAGTGCGGGCGGGATTTCGTCGAACAGGTCTTCGATGCTTTTGGCGCCGATGGCGCCAAGCATGGCAGAGACGTCTTCTTCAGTGTGGGGGATGAAGGGCATTTTATTGGGGAGAGGTGATAGGGGTTAGGGGTGAGGAATGCGCTGGCGCAAGAGGGGGTTCCTGACGCCTTACCCCTCACGCCTCACCGTCATCAATGCGCTTCGGACTCGACCAGCTTCTGGTAAGCCGCGGCGTCGAGCAGTTCGGCGACATCGCCGGCATTGGTGGGCTTGAGCTTGAACATCCAGGCAGGCACTGTAGGCGTCCTTGTTCACGGACTCGGGGCTGGATTCCACGTCGCCATTGGCAGCAATCACTTCGCCGGCCACGGGCGCGTAGACGTCGGATGCGGCCTTGACCGACTCGACCACGGCGCATTCCTCGCCCTTGGCAAGCGTGCGGCCGGTGGCCGGATTTTCGATAAAGACCATGTCGCCGAGCAGATCCTGCGCGTGATGGGTGATGCCCACGGTCAACGTGCCGTCGGCTTCGACGCGCACCCATTCGTGGCTGGGGGTGTATTTGAGGTCAGCGGGAATGCTCATGGTTTCTCCAGGTAAGGGGTTAGGGGTAAGGCGTGAGAAGCGGTTGCTATGCACCTGACCCCTCACGCCTCACGCCTCACGAAATTAAAACTTTGCCGTTGCGCACGAACGGATACTTCACCACTTTGGCTTTCAGTTTCTTGTCGCGGATCTCGACTTCGACTTCCTCGCCCGGGGCGATGCCGAGCGGGATGCGGGCGAGCGCGATCGATTGCTGCATCGTAGGCGAAAACGTGCCGGAGGTGATTTCGCCGTCTCCATTTTTCGTCAGCACTTTCTGATGGCTGCGCAGCACGCCCTTGTCGAGCAGCACGAGGCCGGCAAGCTGCTTCGTGACTTCGCTTGCCTCGAGCGCCTTGCGGCCGACGAAGTCGCGCTCGGTCTTCAGGTCCACCGTCCACGCCAGGCCGGATTCCAGCGGCGAGGTGGTCTCGTCCATGTCCTGGCCGTAGAGGTTCATCCCCGCTTCCAGGCGCAACGTGTCGCGCGCGCCGAGGCCGATCGGCTTGCCGCCGGCTTCCATCAGCGCCTTCCAGAAGAAGGGCGCGGACTTCGCCAGCACCATCACCTCGAAGCCGTCCTCGCCGGTGTAGCCGGTGCGGGCAATGAACATCTCGCCCATGGCGGCAGCGTTGAAAGGCTTGAGGCTGGCCGTGATCTGGTCGACGCCGGGCAGGGCTTCGTTGAGGACGCGCGTGGCGTCGGGGCCCTGGATCGCGATCATCGCGAGGTCGCGGCGCGGCGTCAGTGTGAGGCCCATGTCCCAGTCGGCGTTTTGCTTTTCCATCCAGGCGAGATCCTTCTCCGCGGTGCCGGCGTTGACCACCAGGCGGAACCAGGATTCGTCCATGAAGTAGATGATGAGGTCGTCGATGACGCCGCCGGCCTCGTTGAGCATGCAGGAATACAGCGCCTTGCCCGAGACCTGCAATTTGTCGACGTTGTTGGCGACCAGCCGTCGCAGGAAGGCGCGCACATTGGCACCGCGGATGTCGAGCGGCAGCATGTGGGAGACGTCGAACAGGCCGCATCCGGAACGCACGGTGTGGTGTTCCTCGATCTGCGAGCCGTAGTTGACCGGCATGTCCCAGCCGCCGAAGTCGACCATCTTGGCGCCGAGTTCGCGGTGAGTGGCGTTGAGCGGGGTTTGTTTGAGCATGGGGCACCAAAAATAAAAAAGGGTGAAGCGAGGATGCGCTCCACCCCTCTGTCCTTGGTACCTGAGAGATTACAGCGGCTGATCCAATGAACCAGCGGGCTGCTGCCCCTTCGGTGGCAGTTGCGCGGATCTGATCCAATTCGCGACTGCGCTCTCCAGAGTGTTCCGGTTGTTGCGGTCCTTTTGCCTGAGCGATTCCGGGTGGGTTACGCCTTCGGCGGCACGATGTTCATGCGCTCTCCCGCAACGGGAGTGCGCACTATACCGAAGAAGCGCTGGGCCGGCTAGCTTGACGCTATATCAATACGTCAGTTGCAGGTTGAAGCCCATCGGCGTCAGGTCGTGCACGGTCAGTGGCAGGCTCAGGGGCTGTTCGCTGCGCGCGGGAATGCCCGCGGCAATGCGCTGGGCGTCGCCAAGGTACTCGCTGGGGGCGAAGCTGCGGCGCGCGAGCGGACGGTTGTGCTGGTCGGTCAGGGTCAGCACGAGTACCGGCCAAGCCTGGACATGATTGGCGCGGTTGCCCAGGGTAAGCGTGAGTTTGAGGCGCCCGCTGGCCTCGGTTTGCAGGTCGGAGCCGACGATCTGCAGCAGCGCCAGGTTTTTGGGAAGCGAAAGTGTGCAGCCGAGCGCTGCGCAGGCTTGTTCGAGTGCGGGTCGGGTTTGCGGCAGCCGGCTCACCAGGGTGTCGCGCAGAAAATAAGTGGTTTGTGCCAGCAGCACGACAAGCAGCAACAGGCTCGCCGTTCCCCACACCCAGGGACTGAGGCGGCGGGGCGAGGACGGTATGCGTGCCTTGCCGGGCATCGGGGAGGCATATTCGATGCGGGCGGCGGGGGGCGCTTCAGCAGCGGTGGACCGGCGCAGGGGTGTGGCGGGTTCGGGCGGATAACCAGGGGTGGTGTGGATCTGCGGCAGTGGACCGGGGTCGTCCGGAACCGGAATGTCCGGGTCGATCAGTATGATCGAATCCAGGTCGAACGATGTCTCGCGCTGGACGATCCCGCGTGGGGTGTCGGCAACCGCAATGCTTTCCTCTTCTGGCAACGGTGCGGCAGGTGGTGCCTCGTCGGCCGTGTCCGGGGTGTCGGCAGTCGTGGCTTCTTGTTCGGCAGACGGGTGGGTTTCAGGCTGCGGAGGCGGTTCGACCAGCTCGGGTTCTGGCTGTGGCAGCGGCGAGCCGTCTTCCATGAGCAGGCTCAGCCGCGCATCGAAGGCCGTGCCGCACACGCTGCATTGTACCCAGCCCTGCGCGGCGTCGAGCTGGTCTGTGCCGAGACGGAATACGCTGGCGCAGTGCGGACAGGTGGTGCGGTAATTCACCGCTTGACGCCAGCCAGACGCACCCAGCCTTCATCGACGACGGGCGCTTGGAAGTCAAACCAGTCGCGGTAGACCGCCATGACCTCGTCGGCCTGTTCGGCCAGGATGCCGGACAACACCAGCCGTCCGCCGGCGCGTACCCGGCCGGCCAACAGCGGCGCCATGCCCTTGAGCGGATTGGTGAGGATGTTGGCGACGACGACGTCATATTGGCCCGGTGCGAGTTCGCCGGGCAGGCAGAAATGGGCGGAAACCTCGTTCAGCGCGGCGTTGTCGCGCGATGCGTCGACGGCCTGGGTATCGATGTCGACGCCGTCGACGCGCACGGCGCCCAGCTTGACCGCTGCGATGGCGAGAATGCCGGAGCCGCAACCATAGTCCAGCAGCGTTTCACCGCCGGCGAGCTGCGTATCCAGCCAGCGCAGGCACAGACGCGTGGTGGGATGGCTGCCGGTACCGAATGCCAGGCCGGGATCGAGCTTGAGGTTGATTGCGCGGCTGTCTGGCGCGTCGTGCCAAGTCGGCACGATCCACAGGCGCGGCGAGATCGGGATGGGATCGAACTGCGATTGCGTGAGGCGTACCCAGTCCTGCTCGGCCACGGTATCGACCGTGTAGTCGGTCGGAGCGGGAATGCCAGCCTGTTTTGCCGCAGCAGCCAGCGTTTCCGCCACGTCGGCATCTTCGTCCAGCAGTACCACCGCGATACTGTGCGGCCACAATTCGGCAGTCGGATGATCCGGTTCGCCGAACAGCGGGGTTTCGTCCACCGTACCGGCGTCGGCGTCTTCCAGCGACACCGATAGCGCACCCACATCCATCAGCGCGTCGGACAATGGCTCGGCCTGTTTGGATTCGACGAGGATGCGAACGGATTGCCAGGGCATAGGGGTGAGGCGTGAGGGGTTAGGCGGGATGGCGGTGCGTGGAGAGAGGACTGCGCCTCACTCCTTACGCCTCACCCCTCACGCTTCTCTCCCGCCAGCTTGTGCTCCAGATAATGGATGCTGGTGCCGCCGGCGATGAAAGCCGCATCGTTCATCAGTTCCTGGTGCAGCGGGATATTGCTGTGGATACCCTCGACCACCATTTCCATCAGCGCACCGCGCATGCGGGCGATGGCCTGGTCGCGGGTATCGCCGTAGGCGATCAGCTTGCCGATCATCGAGTCGTAATGCGGTGGCACGTAGTAGCCGTGGTAGACATGCGAATCGACGCGGATGCCAGGACCGCCGGGCGCATGGTAGTTGGTCAGCTTGCCGGGGCTGGGGACGAAGGTCGTCGGATGCTCGGCGTTGATGCGGCATTCGACGGCATGGCCCTTGAAGGTGATGTCCTTCTGTTTCCACGGCAGTTTCTCGCCAGCAGCGACGCGGATCTGCGTCTGCACGATGTCGATGCCGGTGATGAGCTCGGTCACCGGATGCTCGACCTGTACCCGGGTGTTCATCTCGATGAAATAGAACTCGCCGTTCTCGTAGAGGAACTCGAAGGTGCCGGCGCCGCGGTAGCCGATCTTGCGGCAGGCTTCGGCACAGCGTTCGCCGATCTTGTCTCGGAGCTTGGCGTCGAGCCCGGGGGCCGGCGCCTCTTCCAGCACCTTCTGGTGGCGGCGCTGCATCGAGCAGTCGCGTTCACCCAGGTGAACGGCGTTGCCGTGTTCATCGGCGAGGATCTGGATTTCGATGTGGCGCGGGGTCTGCAGAAATTTTTCCATGTAGACCATGGGATTGCCGAAAGCCGCCCCAGCTTCGGTCTTGGTCATGGTGACGGCGTTCAGCAACGCGGCTTCAGTATGCACGACGCGCATACCGCGGCCGCCGCCGCCGCCGGCTGCCTTGATGATGACCGGGTAGCCGATACGGGCGGCGGTCCGGACGATCTCGTCGGGATCGTCGGACAAGGCGCCGTCGGAGCCGGGCACGCACGGCACCTTGGCTTCGAGCATCGCCTGTTTGGCGGCGACCTTGTCGCCCATCAGGCGGATATTGTCGGGACGTGGGCCGATGAAGGTGAAGCCGGACGATTCCACGCGCTCGGCGAAGTCGGCATTTTCCGACAGGAAACCGTAGCCGGGATGGATGGCGGCGGCATCGGTGACTTCGGCGGCGGCGATGATCGAGGGCACGTGCAGATAGCTCTGTGCCGAGGGCGCCGGGCCGATGCAAACCGATTCGTCGGCCAGCTTCACATACTTGGCGTCGCGGTCGGCTTCGGAATACACAGCGACCGTCTTGATGCCCATTTCGCGGCAGGCGCGCTGGATACGCAGGGCGATTTCGCCGCGGTTTGCAATCAGAATCTTTTCAAACATTTGGGTTCTCCGCGGCGAAATCGCCCTGACGGCCTTCGGCCGTTGCGCGTTTTGGCTTCGCCGCTGCGCTGCCTGACGGCAGCTGGTCTCCGCGGTTGGCGATGAGGATTTTTTCAAACATGGTTTAGGGGGAGAGGCAGGATTCAGGATTCAGGATTCAGGGGATGCGCGGCATTGCCGCGTCAAATGAACGAGGCATGAAGCATCTTCCCTGACCCTGAATCCCTGACCCTGGCCTCTGAATCCTTTCCTCAAGCAATCACAAACAAGGGTTCGCCGTATTCCACCGGCTGACCATTTTCGACCAGGATGGCCTTGATGACGCCACCCTGATCCGCCTCGATCTCGTTCAGCAACTTCATTGCCTCGATGATGCACAGCGTGTCGCCGGCATTCACATTCTGGCCGACCTCGGCAAAGTTTTTGGAACCGGGCGCCGGAGCGCGGTAGAAGGTGCCGACCATAGGGGAACGCACGACATGCCCCTCGGGGACAGCGTCTTCCACCGGGGCCGCGACGGGGAGGGCCGCGACCGGGGCGGCCGTCTGTATCATTTGCGGTGCGTGCGCCATCATCATCGGCGCGCCGGCGATGCTTTTGGCGATGCGGACTTTTTCTTCGCCCTCGGTGATTTCCAGCTCGGCAATGCCCGAGGCTTCGACCAGGTCAATGAGCTTTTTCAGTTTTCTGAGATCCATGGGGGGTCCTGTTTTGAAGGTGACGCAGCGCATATTCCAGCGCCAGTTCGTAGCCGTGCGCGCCCAGACCGGACACCACGCCAACGGCGAGGTCGGAGAAATACGAGTGGTGGCGGAAGGATTCGCGCGCGTGAATATTGGAAAGATGAACTTCGACAAATGGAATGGCGGTCGCTGCCAGTGCGTCGCGCAGCGCAACGCTGGTGTGGGTGTAGGCCGCCGGATTGATGACGATGAAATCCACGTGGTCGCGGGCAGCCTCGTGCAGCCGGTCGATCAGGGCGCCTTCATGGTTGTGCTGAAAGGTTTCGACGTGTGCCCCGGAGGCTTCTCCCAGGCTGACCAACGCACGATTGATGTCGTCGAGCGTGGCGAGACCGTAATGTTTGGGTTCGCGGCTGCCCAGCAAATTGAGATTGGGGCCATGCAACACCAGGACATGTGGGCGCAGACTGGGGACCGATTTAGCCGACGTGCGGCTGGTTCGTTTGGTCGTCATGGCGGCGAGTTTGCCGTAAATGGGGGTAAATTGTCTAGATATTGACGCTAAATCACAACTATGAGTCGATTTTGTCCAGCGCTTGTTCGAGCGTGGCGCGCGGCAGCCGGCCCAGGTGGCTCAATGCGACATGGCCGTCGCGATCGAGCACGATCGTATACGGGAGCGCGCCGCTCGGATTGCCAAGCTGTCGGGCCAGGTTATGCGCGGCTCCTTCGCCGATCAGGATCGGATAATTGACGGACACGCGTTGCAGGAATTGTGCGACGTTGGTCGAATTGTCGATGGCGATGCCGACAAATTCCACGCCTTTGGGCCGATATTGGCTGCGCAGGGCAACGAAATCCGGTATTTCCTCGCGACACGGTGCACACCAACTGGCCCAGAAATTCAGTACGACGACCTGCCCGCGCCATTGTGACAGCGGTCGCCGGCGTCCTTGCGCATCCGGAAAACCGAGCTGCCACAGCCCCGAGACCGCGGACGCAGCGGGCGTTTTGGGCGCATAGCGTGTCTGCGCCAGCCAGATTCCCGCCGCCAACGCAGCCAGGACCAGGGGGAGGCCATACAGCAGTTTTTTTTGCATAGGGGATGGCGCGTCGTTAAGTTCCCCATCCTGAAAACAGGATGGGGACAGGGCGCTCAGGCAGCCTGGACTGCCGGGGGACGCGGGGAGACACAGCCATCAGGCCGGCTGTTTACAGCGTACCGTAGGAATGCAGGCCCGACAGGAACATGTTCACGCCGAGGAAGGCGAACGTCGTGACGAGCAGGCCGCCCAGCGCCCACCATGCGAGCATCGGTCCGCGCAGGCCCTTGACCAGGCGAATGTGCAGCCAGGCGGCATAATTGAGCCACACGATCAGCGCCCAGGTTTCCTTCGGGTCCCACGACCAATAGCCGCCCCAGGCTTCGGCTGCCCACATGGCACCGAGGATGGTGGCAATCGTGAAGAAGGCGAAGCCGATCGCGATGGATTTGTACATGATGTCGTCGATCACTTCCAGCTTGGGCAGACGGCTGGCGAGGATGCCGCGCTGCGCCAGCAGGTAGGCGGCGCCCAGCATGGCGGAAATCGAGAACGAGCCGTATCCGATGAAGTTGGCCGGGACGTGCAGCTTCATCCACCAGGATTTGAGTGCCGGTACCAGCGGCTGGATTTCATGTGCGCCGCGATCCAGGGCATACCACAGGATGAAGCCTACGGCTGCCGAGATCACCAGCAGCACGAAGGCGCCCATCTGCCTCGTCTGGTAACGCGCTTCGTAATACAGGTACAGCATCGCGGTGATCAGGCAGAACAGTACGAACACTTCGTACAGGTTGGAGACCGGAATATGGCCGACGTCGGTGCCGATGAGGTAGGACTCGTACCAGCGCACCATCAGGCCGATGAAGCCCAGTGCGACGGCAGACCATGTCATCGCGGTAGCCGTTTTCATCGTGAACGCGGAACGTGCCAGCAAACCTACCCAATAGGTCAGGGTGGCGAGCACGAACAAGGCGCACATCCACATGATGGCGGCCTGGCTGGAAATCAGGTACTTGAGGAAGAAGGCTTCATCCATGCGTGCCAGGTTGCCGTGGTACTGGCTGATGGCGAACAGGCTGACCGCGCCGACAATGATGAAGAGCGGGCGGAACGATTTCCAGAACCAGCCGAATACCGCCAGCGCCGGAATGGCCGCCAGCAGAATACCCTTTTCGTACGGATCCATGAATTCGCCGAAACGTGAGAGCGCGAACAGGCCGCTCGACGCAATGATGACAGCGAACAGCCAGTCGAACCACGACAGGCGCTTCAGGAGCGGGGCGGGTTGATGCAGGGCGAGTTCCATGATTGTGACCTCCGGATTACTTGGCAAGCGTGTCGAGCGCCTGGGCGTGTTGGGTAAACTCTTTTTCGAAGTCTATCGTGTGTTTGGCCGATGACATGGCCAGCAGGGCGTGGCCAGGTTTGATGCGCAGCCAGACGCGTCGTTCGCGTACAAAGAGCATGAAGAATACGCCGAGTGTCAGCAAAAACGAACCTAAATAGACCACGTTCTTCCCGGGCGACCGGGTAAGCTGCAGGCCGCTCGCCTTGACCTCGTCATAATGCATCAACTGCAGGTAGATCGGCGCGCCGTAGACAAACATGTCGCTGACGCTGTTGAGCGTGTCGCGTACCAGCCAGCCGGTAGCGTCATCGGGCTTGGGTTCGGGCAGATGGGCCTGGCGATTGGCGATTCTCAGGGCCTCGTATGCCGTAAGTTCAAGAATGCGCAGATAGGTGCCCGCCGCTTTTTCGCGCTCGGCGGCGGGTACGTTGGTTTCGATGAACTGGCCCAGGGTCTGAAACCCGCCTTTGGCAAACAAAGCCAGCACCTGCGCGGCGCTATTGGTCAGCTTGCCCTCGATTTGCGGGTCAGTCGCATTTTTCGGCAGGGCTTGATGGGCAAAATTGGCCGCGATTTCATGCCGCCATGCGGGATTCAGCAGGGCGCCGCGCAGCCGCATGAACGTCTCGAGGTTGCCGTCCGCGTCGAGGGGCATGCGCATGTAACGGAAGGCCTCGTTCGGCGCGTCGCGCACGCCCGACATCATGTACCAGCGGCCATCGAGTTCGAGCGGCAGCATGTAATTGCTGAATTCATGTGCCTGCCCGCGCGAATCGCGCAGCTTGTACTGGAAGCTGGGGCCGACGTTGCGCAGATGCTTCTTGTCGCTGATCGGGCTGCCGCCCAGCACACTCATGGTGCTGCCGGACTCGACGGCGTCGCCACCCATGTTCTCGATATTGAAAGGCCGGAAATCGGTGAACTCCAGCGTGTAGTCGCCTGCCACGCTGGTCAGCGTGGCATTCTGGTGCACGGTGCCTTCGATCGGGAAGGACGAGTCCGTAGGCGCAAACAGGTTCCAGCCGCGGAGGCTCAGCCGGGTGCCGCCATCGGCAAAGCTGGCCTGGTAGATCGCGATACCGTCCTGGATCAACGGATGGTTGACGGCAATCGTCGCATCGCGGATTTTCTTTCCTGAGCGGTCGAATATTTCGAGGTCGCTCTCGAAATTCTTGGGTTGCCCCGTCGTGTAATGTTCGATGCGGAATTGCTTGAGTGCAACGGTGAAAGGCAGATCCTGAACCAGATAGCCGTCAGCCACATTCAGAAAAACCACGTCGGCACTGGATCCTTCCGGAATCTGCACGCTCCCGCGAAACGACGGATTGGAGGGAGATAGACGCGAAATTGCCGGTACCTGGCTCTGCGGAATGTCGCGGGTCTCGATTTTCTTGTAGCCCAGCAGTTGCTGCACCTTGAATACCAGATTGCCGTCTATCAGGCCGCCGATGCAGATCATCACGATGGCCGAATGCGCGAGAAAATAGCCGAGACGGTTCCAACTGCCAGCTTTGGCGGCGAGTAATACGCCTTCCTCGCGCGGTAGGTTTTTCACCTTGTAGCCCTGGCCTTCGAGGTAGTGCTGCACGCTGGCAGCGAGGGCTTCGGGCGTCTGGGTCGTGGCAGCCTCGTGCTTGTGCTTGAATGCGTTCAGCGATTGTTCGCTGACGTGCTCGCGAAAGCTTTTCATTTCGCGTGCAAAGTTCGGTGCATTACGGTAAATACAGACGGTGGTGGAGACGACCAGAAAGGTCAGGATGACCAGAAACCAGGCTGCATGATAGACATCGTACAACCCCAGTTTTTCATAGGCCTCGAACCAGAACGGCCCGAACTGGATGATGTAGTTGTTGTAGGGCTCGGCCTGCTTCAGTACGGTCCCGATAATAGAGGCGACAGCCAGGATGGACAGCAGGCTGATCGCGAAACGCATCGAGCTCAACAGCTCGAATACGGATTTTCCGAAGGACGGGGACGTGGAATTCATGGGGGCAGCAATACCCTCTAGGGCACCAGAAAAAAAAGGGTGACCTGCGTCACCCTTTCATCGACTCGGATGCGGTCAATAAGTTTAACGCAAGCCCTGAATATAAGCAGCCACGGCTTTCATGTCAGCATCCGTCATCTTCGCCGCGATGGTGCGCATCATCTTGGCGCCGTCGTTGGCACGCGTCTCTAGGCGGAAATTGTTCAGCTGTGCGTAAATGTATTCGCTGTGCTGTCCGGCCAGGCGCGGAAACTGGACGGGGACGCCCTTGCCCTGCGGGCCGTGGCAGGATGCGCACGCCGGCACGCCAGCGCCTTGTACGCCGCCACGGAAGATTTTCTGGCCCAGCAGCGCCAGTTCCTGATCCTTGGAAGTCCCGGGCTTGGGCTGCTGGGCGCTGAAGTAGGCCGCCAGGTTCAGCATGTCCTGCGGACTGAGACTGGCGACGATGCCGCCCATCACCGCATTTTTGCGCTCACCCGACTTGAAGTTGGTGAGTTGCTTGTCGATGTATTCCGCATTCAGGCCGGCCAGCCTGGGATTGGCCGCGACGGTGCTGTTGCCGTCCGCCGCGTGGCAGCCTGCGCAGACTTGATTGACGATGCTTTCAGCCGCCTTGGGATCGCCTTTGCTGGCCGGGCCCGCAGCAGGTTCGTTGGCAAAAGCGGAGGTGGCGGCCAGTGCGGCAACCAGTGAGACGACGAGTTTCATCAAAAGCTCCTGAAGCTTGCAAAACTTGGGAAAACGGGTAGTTTAGCGGCAACTAATATGACTGCCAAGCCCGTGCTCAATCGCGCTCAATTCCATACCTCGGTCGCCCAGCTGCGCGATTTGCCCTACAGTCGCGCCGAGATTGCGTTTGCCGGGCGATCGAATGCCGGAAAATCCAGTGCGATCAATCTGTTAACGCGTAAAAACCGTCTGGCGTTTACGTCCAAAACGCCAGGGCGGACGCAGCTTATCAATTTTTTCGAACTGGATGCCGACACCTATCTGGTCGATCTGCCCGGCTACGGCTATGCGAAAGTGCCGCCGGAAGTGAAAGCAAAATGGGAAGGCCTGCTGTCGCGTTATCTGCAGGAGCGTGAAGCGCTGGTCGGCATGGTGCTGATCATGGACGCGCGCCACCCGCTTACGCCGCTGGACCGGCAGATGCTCGACTGGTTTACGCCTACGGGCAAGCCCGTACATATATTGCTGTCGAAGGCTGACAAACTTTCGAACAGTGAGAAGGCATTGACGTTGCGCCGTGTCAAGCAGGAACTCTTGTCGCAAGCGTGCATCACTGTGCAACTGTTCTCAAGCCTCTCCCGCTTGGGTGCTGAAGAAGCCGCCGCTTTGATCGAAGGCTGGCTTGGCCATGCACACCCGGTCACGACCGGCCCTAACCCGGTGCCTGGCGACGCCCAACAAAAAAGCCCCGACCAAGGGAGGGATCGGGGCTAAAAAATGCCTTAAGGGGATTAAGGCATCCCGCTCAGGGAGGAGAAGCGGGAGACGATACGAGACCGTCTATTCCGTAGAGCAACCCTGGGCTGAAATAGTTCCAGCCACCCACAAATTTTTTGGAGAACTTTGTGAATCTGCCATTTGGCCAATTCCCAGCCCGCCGGATGCGGCGCATGCGACGCGACGATTTTTCCCGGCGCCTGATGCGTGAGCACACACTTACGCCTAACGATTTTATCTATCCGGTATTTATTCTGGAAGGCCAGAACAAGCGCGAGGCAGTGAGTTCGATGCCGGGTGTCGAGC
This sequence comes from Thiobacillus sp. SCN 63-57, assembly GCF_001725555.1. Taxonomy (NCBI): domain Bacteria; kingdom Pseudomonadati; phylum Pseudomonadota; class Betaproteobacteria; order Nitrosomonadales; family Thiobacillaceae; genus Thiobacillus; species Thiobacillus sp. SCN 63-57. The sequence goes on from NZ_MEGP01000025.1 coordinate 96,865, forward strand.
GGCTATCGCTCGATTTATTGATGCCGGTCGCCGAGGACTGCCTGAAATTGGGGATTCCCGCGCTGGCGCTATTTCCGGTGATCGATGCCGGCTTGAAGACCCTGGGAGCGGAAGAGGCGTTCAATCCCGCGGGCTTGGTGCCGAGGACCGTGGCCGCACTGAAAGATCGCTTTCCCGAGTTGGGTATCATCACCGATATCGCGCTCGACCCCTATACCAGTCATGGCCAGGATGGGCTGCTCGACGACAGCGGCTACGTCATGAACGACGAAACGGTGGCCGTGCTGGCACGGCAGGCCGTGACCCATGCCCAGGCGGGCGCTGACGTGGTGGCCCCCTCCGACATGATGGATGGGCGGGTTGCGGCACTCCGCGCCACGCTCGAAGAGGCAGGACATATCCATACTCGCATCCTGGCCTATGCTGCCAAATATGCTTCCAGTTTTTACGGGCCGTTCCGCGATGCCGTCGGATCGGCTGCCAACTTGGGTAAGGGCAACAAAACCACGTATCAGATGGACCCAGCCAACAGCGATGAAGCCCTGTGGGAAGTCGGCATGGACTTGCAGGAAGGCGCCGATATGATCATGGTGAAGCCGGGGCTGCCATATCTGGACGTCATTCGCCGGGTCAAGGATGCCTACGGGGCGCCGACCTACGCCTATCAGGTCAGCGGCGAATACGCTATGTTGAAGGCAGCGGTACAAAATGGCTGGCTGGATGAGCGGGCCTGTGTGCTGGAGGCCTTGATGGCCTTCAAACGTGCGGGAGCGGATGGCGTGTTGACGTATTTTGCGCGCGACGCCGCACACTGGTTGCGTGCCGGAACCTAAACTTTCGTGTCATAGGGGCCGATAGAAAGCAGGTGGGGAATGGATTTTCCCCGGTATGTCAGGAGCGCAAGGTGACGCTGAGTTTGAGTAAGTTGATCGGGCGTGGCCGGAGCATCGCTGATGATTTTGACAAAACCATCATCAGCTTTGAGTCGCCCTACCGCCTCAAGGATTTGAGCCCGTTGTCGGAAGGGGAGCCCGAAACCCAGGAAGAGCGTCTGGGCGAAAAACTCTTCAAGCTGCGCTTTGCGCAGCAGGACGAGGTGTTCAATCATGCCAGCATGCTGGTGCAGAAACGCTATGCTTGGCGCGGTTTTCCCAAGGCACAACTGAAAAAATACCCCAATCGCATCACGATTCTGTCGTTCCACCAGGAAAAAATCGTCGGGACCGTTACCGTCGGCTATGACTCGGAAGAAGGCATGCTGGCCGACGAAATCTACAAGCCTGAAATCGATACGCTCCGCGCGCAGGGCAAGCGGGTCGGCGAACTCAGCAAGCTTGCCATCGACGAGAATATCGGCTCCAAGCAACTGCTCGCCAGCCTTATCCATATCGCATATCTGTATGGCGTGATCCACGAATGTACCGATGCCATCATCGAAATCGTGCCCCGCCACAAGGCCTTCTATGAAAGGATGTTGGGCTTCAAGCAGATTGGCGAGGAGAAAATGAACAACCGGGTCAATTTTCCGGTGTTGCTGATGCATCTGGAACTGGATTACATGCGGAAACAGATCGAGACGCTTGGCGGCAAGGGCAAGGCCGCCAAGGATCGTAGCCTCTATCCGTATTTTTTCTCGGCACATGACCAGGAAGGCATCCTTGGGCGCTTGCTGCGGGAGGAAACCTGAACTCGACTGGCGTGCCCTCCTTCGATTACCACGAAGCGTTTAGTCGTAATATCGGCTGGTTAACGCCGCATGAGCAAACCCTGCTGCGCGGCAAGAAAATTGCCATTGCCGGGCTGGGAGGGGCGGGCGGCGTGCATCTGCTGACGCTGGCCCGTCTGGGTATTGGAAAATTCCACGTGGCCGACCTCGACGATTTTGCCCTAGTGAATTTCAACCGGCAGGCAGGGGCCAGCCTGGGCAGCCTGGGTCAGCCCAAAGCGCGGGTCATGGCTGGACTGGCACGCGAGATCAATCCCGAACTGGATATTCAGGTATTCGACGAAGGGGTGCAGCCGCAGAATGTGGACGCATTCCTGGACGGCGTCGACCTGTACGTGGATGGCCTGGATTACTTTGTTTTTCCGGCTCGCCGCCTGGTCTACGATGCCTGCCGTGCCCGCGGCATCCCTATCACCTTCGCCGTTCCGCTTGGCATGGGCGCGGCCGTGCTCAATTTCCTGCCGGACGGCCCCAGTTTCGACGATTATTTTCGGCTGGAGGGCACACCCGAGGACGAATGGCCGACCCGTTTCCTGGTCGGACTGGCCCCCGCTCTGCTCCACCGCGGCTATCTGGTTTATCCCGAAATCGTCGACTTCAAGGCCCAGCGTGTCCCGTCGACTGGCTTGGCATGCCAGTTGTGCGCAGGGATGGCCGGTACCGAGGCCCTGAAGATCCTGCTGGGCCGCGGTAAGGTCCGTGCTGTGCCCCACAGCATGCAGTTCGACGCCTACACCGGCAAACTGAAGCACGTCTGGCGCCCAGGCGGCAATGCTCATCCGCTCCAGCAGTTGGCGATTGCGTACGTCAACTGGCGCCTGTCACGCGCGCGTCACTGATTCGCCCGTTGCATCCGACCAGCACGGGTGCGCCCGGCCTGCCTCAAGCCACTGCAATCCTTTCCGGTGGAGGTCGCCTCGAGCAACCGCACTACCTTATTTGACGGGTGTCGGTTTTTTTTACATTTCGCCTTGTGATGCCCAAGGTGGATTTGCATAATATGTTGATACGTATAGACATTTTTTAACTGGCACACGCTGTGCTTTATGTTGGCCAAGGCAAGGAAGGCGAATGCCCAGATCAGAAGTCAACTCAAGGAGCACGAAATGAAATTCAATATGAAATTGGTGCAAGCAAGTTTGGTTGCAGCGATGGCCACGGCAAGTGCCGGCTCCATGGCTGCCGTGTTTAACGATTTCCAAGTGTCGGAAGGCTCCGTGCCTGGAAGCGTTGTGAATACGTTTACCGCAGACAAAATTACCGGTAACTATGTCGAAGTAGTGAGCTTCGACGGCGCAGGCAACTTTGCCACTTCCATCAAATGGCAAGCTGGTCAATATGTTGCAAATGATGGGACGACCCCGCTTACCACCCAACTTGGCAGCTTTGGCTCCAGTGGTTATGGACTTTATGCGTTGCTGCAAGGAACCGGTACCTACTCTACAAATGGGGCTGGCATTACAACCTTCAACTTCAATCCGGGTGGCAGCCTGAATGTCTGGATCGACCCCGATGCCAACACAAGCTTTACCGCGCCTGCGACAGGGGCGGGTGCCTGGACAACAGGGAATACTGGCGATCCGGACTACCTGATTGCATCTGGCGCCTTGTTTGGTGGCACGGGTACGCTTGATCCCACGCTGAGTTCATGTAAGAACGGCGGCATCAACTGCGGCAGCTTCGGTACGTCGACCAGCTTCCTGCTGACGGCGCTCGGCTCGCAGTATTTCACTGCTCCGGTGCCCTTCTACAACGTTTCGTTCGAATCGGGTCAGTTGAACTCCTTCGTGGTGGCTGGCACGCAGACTATCAATGGTTCGCAGGACGTGGTGTTCGGTGTGCCTGAGCCGACCAGCATCGCGCTGATGGGTCTGGGTCTGGTCGGATTGGGTGTTAGCCTGCGTCGCCGCAAGCAAGCCTGATCGATCGCAGTACGCATGAGTGAAAACCCCAAGGCTCAGGCCTTGGGGTTTTTTATTTTGCTAGGGTCCGTGAATAGGCAAAACATGAATCCGGCATGTTTGCGGGCTTTCGTGGACGTGGCCATTAAATTGGCGTTGCATCCTGAAGCACTTACTGAAATGACTCAAGAACTATCGGCAGCATCCATCGGCGCGCCCTTATGCGGAATCGTCTTAGAGAATGGCCGGGTGAACTCGCAGGCGGCATAACGACTATCTTGACTTGATAACTGCAGCTTCAGGCTTTTGGAATGTTCGGCAGGCGTAAGGTGAAGTCACACTGCAATACCTTGAATGGGGGAGTGTGCCTGTAACGGTGGGTGAGGAGGGATATCTTGGCTCTTCTCGCGCTGGAATCTTAAGAAGCTATTGTGTGTCTCCAGGACTCCATCGGCGCGCCACACCACGACGTGGGCGA
>NZ_MEGP01000026.1:0-43661 GCF_001725555.1 Thiobacillus sp. SCN 63-57
TCGGCCAGGCAGACTGCGTTCCAAGTAGCCTTCTCGGCAGGTTCCTTGCCATCCAGCAGGGCGCGGATGTTGTGCGCGGTGGCCGTCACCATGGACTCGATCATGTAGCCGGTCTTGGGCACGCCGACCGGCAGCGGGGTGGCTTCGACCGGGGGAATGGCGACGCATACGCCGACCGAGAAGACGTTCTTGAAGGTGGGATTGCGCTGGTACGGGTCGATGACAATGAAACCACGCGGATTGGTCAGCCCTTCGATGCCGAGGACGGCGTCCACGCCCTTGAAGGCGGGCAGCATCATGGAGTACTTGAACGGTAGTTCGTGCTGTTTCTTCTCGCTGCCGTCCTCGTTCACTTCGGTGACGAACATCTTGCCGGCTTCGACCTTGGTGACCTTGGCGTTGCAGATCCATTTGACGTGCTTGTCGCGAAAGGCCGATTCGATCATGCCCTTGGAGTCGCCGACACCGCCGAGGCCGAGGTGGCCGATGTAGGGTTCGGCGGTGACGAAGGTGATGGGCACCTTGTCGCGCAGTTTGCGGCGGCGCAGGTCGGTTTCCATGATCATGGCGAATTCGTAGGCGGGGCCGTAGCACGAGGCGCCCTGGACGGCGCCGACGACGATGGGGCCGGGGTCTTTGACGAAGGCCTGCCAGTTGTCGCTGGAAGTGACGGCATGGTCGACGTGGCAGACGGACTGGGTGTGGCCGTTGGGGCCCAGGCCCTCGATTTCGTCGAAAGCCAGTTTGGGGCCGGTGGCGATGACGAGGTAGTCGTAGTCGATGCTGCGGCCGTCTTCGAGTTCGATGCGGTTCTCGGCGGGATGGACGCGTTTCGCGGCGACGGGGATGAAGTCGATCTTCTTCTTGCTGAGGATGGGTTCGATCGGCAACTCGATATCCGCACGAGTGCGCCAGTTGACCGCCACCCAGGGGTTGGAGGGAACGAAGTGGAAGGTGGGGGTGTTGGAGATGACGGTGATGCGATCTTCGGCACGTGCGTTCTCCCGCATCTCGAACGCCATGGGCATTCCGCCTATACCTGCTCCTAAAATCACGATGTGGGCCATTTTTCTGTCTCCTGAGGGTTGCGATTGCATGGTTAACTTATTTTTTATACGTCAACTGATGAGGTTCGCAATCAGAATCGCTTCACCGCTCAAGTAAGCATCCCTGAGCGGGCTGGCTGCATCGCGGCTTACATGGCTTTTTCACAGTCGGTGTCCGGACCGACAAAGTGACATCAAGGTGAACGCCCGAAAACCGGCCATATCCCGCTGGCACGGGGCGGATGGGCAGCATGGCCGCGCCTCCCCGGCAATGCGTACGCAGGCGTCCAGCTGGCCATGCACACGCCCCGAAATGGCAAAACCACTGTCTCATAGCCGCCCAATGCTTTAAAATGCGCCCACCATGCAAAAAACACTTTCCAAACTCTCCTCCGTCTGTCCTCTCTGGGTTTACAGGATGCTCCCCTTTCTCCGCTGGTGGCCTTCGGTCAACGGCAGCACAACCCGCGACGACGCGATGGCGGGGCTTACGGGTGCCCTGATCGTGCTACCCCAGGGGGTGGCCTTCGCCACCATTGCCGGCATGCCGCCCGAATACGGTCTTTATGCGGCGATGATGCCGGCCATCATCGCCGCGCTGTTCGGCTCGTCATGGCATCTCGTGTCCGGGCCCACCACTGCCATTTCGATCGCCGTGTTTGCATCGGTCAGCCCGTTTGCCCATCCCGGCACACCCGAATTCATCAGCCTGGTGCTGACCCTGACCTTCCTAACCGGGGTCTTCCAACTCATTCTGGGCCTGGCGCGCATGGGCGTGCTCGTCAACTTCATTTCCCATACGGTCGTGATCGGCTTTACGGCCGGCGCGGCCATGCTCATCGCAGGCAGCCAGATCAAGAACTTCTTCGGAGTCAGCATCCCGCGCGGCACGCCGTTCTTCGAGATCCTGTCCTTGTTCGTCCAGCACCTTCAGGACATCAACCCCTACGTCACGGCGGTTTCCGTCATCACGCTTGCCTCGGGCATCCTGGTCAAGCGCTTCATGCCCAAGTTCCCCTACATGATCGCCGCCATGCTGGTCGGCAGCTTTGCGGCGCTGTTCCTGAACGCGCGTTACGGCGTGGAGGTCACCCACATCAAAACGGTTGGCGCCCTGCCGTCCGGCCTGCCGCCGCTGTCGGCGCCCGACTTCTCCTTCGGCGCGCTGAACCAGATGCTGTTCCCGTCGCTGATCATCACCATGCTGGCTCTGACGGAAGCAGTATCCATCTCGCGCGCCGTCGCCACGAAATCCGGACAACACATCGACGGCAACCAGGAATTCGTCGGCCAGGGGCTCTCCAACGTGATCGGCAGCTTTTTCTCGAGCTACGCATCCAGCGGATCGTTCAACCGCAGCGGGGTCAATTACGCGGCAGGCGCACGCACGCCCCTGGCCGCCGTGTTCGCGTCGGTGTTTCTGCTGATCATCCTGCTGCTGGTTGCGCCCCTGGCTGCCTATCTGCCCGATGCGGCAATGGCCGGGATCCTGTTCCTAGTGGCCTGGAGCCTGATCGACTTCCACCACATCAGCTTGCTGCCCAAGATCAGCCGGCAGGAAACCATCGTTCTGTGGGTGACGCTCATCGGTACGTTGATCGATCTGGAAAAGGGCATTTTCTTCGGCATCGCCCTGTCGCTGGTGTTCTACCTGTATCGCACCTCGCGCCCCGCGCTCGAACCCGTGCTGCCCGATCCCGATCCGGCAAGCTACCACTACACACCCCTCGATGGCCGGTCGGAGTGCCCGCAGATAAAAATGATGCGGGTCAATGGCTCGATCTTCTTTGGCGCCGTCGCCCACCTGCAGCAGCAACTGCAGGAAATCGAAGAATCGGAACCCGAGCGCAAGCATCTGGTCGTCATGGCCAGCGGCATCAACTTTGTCGATCTGGCCGGAGCCGAGTTCCTGGCCGAGGCTGCGCGCCAGCGGCGAAAAACGGGGGGGACCCTGTCTTTCTATCGCATGAAGAACAGCCTGGCCGAGACGCTGAAACGCGGCCATTTCATGGAAGACGTCGGTGAAGAAAACCTGTTTCCGGCCAAAACCCGCCCTGCCGAGATCCTGTATCCGAAGCTCGACAACGAGATTTGCCGGAATTGCACCGTACGCGCCTTCCCCATCTGTCACCAACACCTACCCAACGGAGAACCTCGCTCATCATGATCCGCAAAAACCCGTCCGGGCATTTGCCTGTCGTACATGACACCGCATTTGTCGACCCCACCGCCATTCTGTGCGGCAAGGTCATCGTAGAAGAAAACGTGTTCATCGGCCCCTACGCGGTGATCCGCGCCGACGAGGTGGACGATAACGGCGAGATGGAGCCCATCATCATCTGCGCCCATTCCAATATCCAGGACGGCGTGGTCATCCACTGCAAGGCAGGCGGCGGCGTCACCATCGGACGGAGCACTTCCATCGCGCACCGCTCCATCGTGCATGGCCCCTGCACTGTTGGCGATAACGTATTCGTCGGCTTCAACTCGGTGCTGTTCAACTGCATCGTGTCCGACGGCTCGGTCGTTCGCCACAATTCGGTGGTGGAAGGCTGCACCGTGCCGCCGGGCTTCTACATCCCCTCCACCGCCAACATCCACTCCGATGCCGACCTGGCGACGATCGAGCGCGTATCGCCGCAGGCCGCCGACTTTTCGGAAAGCGTGGCGCAGGCCAACCACGAGCTGGTCAAAGGCTACAAGCGCATCCGCAACGAGTTCTGATTTTGGGAGGATGTCCTCCGGACATCATTCCTCGCCCCGTGGCGCCGCAGCGGTCAGCCACCCGGGCAATTCCCTTCCGCCCGCATTGTCGATGATGTATTGACGGATCAGTCGCCTCACGACCTGTGACGGCGTCAGGTCGCGCTGCACGCAGATTTCTTCGAACAGTTTCTTTTTCCTGGGATCGATCAGAACGGTGAGCCGGGCTGTACGGTTTTCCATGGCAACAGAATAACGACTTGATATGTTAATCAGATTAACATTGTAGTTGATTTGGTTTGTCAATAGAATCAAATCTGGTCAGCTACGCGCGTACGTTCAATGTCACATTTGGCATCCCTTGACGCTCATGTCCTCGATTTGGCTTGGGCCGGGGTGCTGTACTGGTTGGGAGTAGGTTTTTCAGCGCTGCTGCTGCAACGTCGGCACGGCCTACTCACCCGACTGATCTTTCCCCTTGGCGCCTTGGGCGCATTGTTCATGGCAGGCATCGGCGTCGCCGGACTGCTGCTACCCGCCTCGTCCATGGTGCTGCCCATCGGCCTGCCTGACCTGCCGTTCCATCTGCGGCTGGACGCCTTGTCTGCCTTCTTCATGGTGTTGCTGGGCGGCGCCGCATTCGGCATCACCGTGTATGCCTGCGGCTATTTCAGAAACATGGCTGCGGGTCCGCTCGCCCTGCTCGCCCTCTGGTACCACCTGTTCCTGGTCGGGATGGTCACGGTGCTGCTGGCCGACGATGCCTACGCGTTCATGGTGGCCTGGGAAGTGATGGCCTTGTCGTCCTACTTCCTCGTCACCACCGACCACAAGATTCCCGAGATCCGCCGTGCCGGGTTTCTCTATCTGCTGATCGCGCACATCGGCGCGGTGGCCCTGCTGCTCACCTTCGGCGTGCTGCAGGGCGGCCATGGGGACTACACCTTCAACACCATGCGCCTGGCGGAGATGACGCCGTTCTGGTCCTCGGCGGCCTTCCTGCTGGCGCTGTTCGGTTTCGGCGCCAAGGCGGGCCTGGTACCGATACACGTGTGGCTGCCGGAAGCCCACCCCGCCGCGCCGTCGCCGGTATCGGCCCTGATGTCGGGCGTGATGCTGAAGACCGCCATCTACGGTCTACTCCGCGTCACCTTCGACCTGCTCAAAATGCAGCTTGGCTGGTGGGGCACGCTGGCATTGGCGCTGGGCTTGGTGACCGCCCTGTACGGCGTGATCTTCGCCGCCGTGCAATCGGACATGAAACGCCTCCTGGCCTGGTCCTCGATCGAGAATATCGGTGTGATCATCGCCGCCTTCGGCCTGACGCTGATTTTTCACACCGACGGCAAGGGCGCGCTGGCGGCACTGACGCTGACCGCCCTGCTGTACCACGCCCTCAACCATGCGTTCTTCAAAGGCCTGCTGTTCGTCGGCACGGGTTCGGTGCTGCATGCCACCGGCGAGCGGCGCATGGGCCGCCTGGGCGGACTGATCCGCACCATGCCGTGGACAGCCTGGCTCACGCTGATCGGCGCGCTGGCCATCGCGGGCCTGCCGCCGCTCAATGGCTTCGTCTCGGAGTGGCTGTTGTTGCAGGCCTTCCTGCTGACACCGGGACTCACCCAGCCCTACCTCAACATGGTGATTCCGGTGGCGGCAGCCACGGTGGCGCTTGCCGCCGCGCTCGCCGCCTACGTGATGGTGAAGTTTTACGGCGTCATCTTCCTCGGGCAGCCGCGCGATCCGGCTCTGCAACATGCACACGAGGCAAGCTGGCCGGAGCGCCTGGGCATGCTGTGGCTGGCTGGCGCTTGCATCCTGCTGGGGCTGTTTCCCACGCTGGTCATCCAGTGGCTGGAGCCGGTCGTGCTGATGCTGACCGGACAACGCCTGTCCGGCATCAGCAACTGGCTGTTGCTGACGCCGGTTTCGGCGGAGCGGGCGAGTTATGCGCCGCTGATTTTCCTGGCAGGTGTCACAGCGGTGGTGGCGCTCACCTATCTGTGGGTACGCCGCGTCTATCACGGCAGGGTACGCCGCAGCGAACCGTGGGATTGTGGCTATCCGGAACAGAATACGCGCATGCAGGACAGTGCCGAAGGCTTCGGCCAGCCGATCCGGCAGATCTTCGAGGTGTTCATGCGGGTGGAGCGCGAAACTCCCGATCCTTTCGACCGTCACCCGCATTACCGCGGTGACAGCCGCGACAAGCTCTGGCTGCTGATCTATCAGCCCATCGCCGACCTGACTGCCTGGTTGTCGATGCAGGCCGCACGCCTGCAACATGGCCGAATCCAGTGGTACCTGATCTACAGCTTCGTCACCCTGATCTTCCTCCTGGTATTCACACGATGAGCGCCGGCATCCTCCTGCAAGTCGCCCAGACCCTGTTGGCCATCCTGCTGGCACCGCTGCTGATGGGCTGGGTCAACCAGTGCCGCGCCTGGCTGCAGGGGCGCAGTGCGCCACCCATCACCCAGCCTTACCGCTCCCTGCGCAAACTGTTCCACAAGGACGCGGTGATCGCGCACACTGCCTCGCCGCTGTTCCGTTTCGCGCCCTACATGAAGTTTGCCTGCATGGCGCTGGCGGCCGGCATCGTGCCGACCATCGCCAACGATCTGTCCTTCTCGCCAGCAGCGGACGTCATTGCCCTGGTGGGCATCTTCGCGCTGGCACGGGTGTTCCTGGCGCTGGCGGCCATGGACATCGGCACCCCGTTCGACACCCTCGGGGCACGAAGGGACATGCTGGTGTCCTTCCTGGCCGAGCCTGCGCTACTCATGGTGTTCTTCACCGCCAGCCTGATTTCGCAGTCCACTGAACTTCCCATCATCGTCGCCACCCTGGCGCACAAGGCGTTCGCCATCCACCCCAGCCTGGCGTTCGCGGCGGTGGCGTTCTGGATGATCTCGGTGGCGGAGAACGCGCGCATCCCCGTTGACAATCCCAGTACGCACCTAGAATTGACGATGATCCACGAGGCCATGATCCTGGAGTATTCCGCCCGGCATCTCGCCCTGATCGAATGGGCGGGGGCATTGAAACTGTTCACCTACTCCGCGCTGGGCATCGCGCTGTTCCTGCCCTGGGGCATCGCACCTCAGGGCGATATCGCCGCCTTGCCTTTGGCGCTGGCCGCCATCGTGGCGAAGCTTGCGGTCGGCGGCGCCGCGTTGTCGTTCATGGAAGTCGTCTCCGCCAAGGTGCGCCTGTTCCGCGTTCCGGAGTTTCTCGGCACGGCCTTCCTGCTGGCTGTACTGGGCATGCTGATCCATTTCCTGCTGGAGGGATGAGATGGGATCGAACGCGATTCGCACATTGAACGCCGGGTGGAAAACATCATGACGGCATTGGCCTACCATCTTCAGATCGTCAACCTGCTTGCGGCCCTGCTGCTGCTGATCTCGTTCGCCATGTTGTCGCAGCGTCGCGTCGTTGGCCTGGTGACCCTGTTCGCCTGGCAGGGTGCGGCGCTGGCCTTGTCCACGGCCATCGTCGCCTGGTCCACCGGCCAGCACCACCTGTATTACTCGGCGGCCATGACGCTGGGGCTCAAGGTGATCGCCATGCCTTGGTACTTCTACCACTTGGTGAAAAAGCTGAACGTGAACCGGGTCGTGGAGCCGATGATCAACATCCCGACCACGATGCTGATCGGCATCGTGCTGGTGATCTTCGCCTTCAACCTGGCGCTACCCATCTCGGAAATGTCCGGCACGGTGACACGCTCGACCCTGGGCATCGCCATGGCCTGCGTGCTGCTCGCCTTCCTCATGATGATCACGCGCACCAAGGCCATCCCACAGGTGATCGGTTTCCTGTCCATGGAAAACGGCCTGTTCTTCGCCGCCACCAGCGCGACCTACGGCATGCCCCTGGTGGTGGAACTGGGCGTGGCCCTGGACGTGCTGGTCGGCGTGTTCGTGCTCGGCATCTTCATCTTCCAGATCCGCGAGACGTTCGACTCGCTGGATCTGAAGCACATGGAAAAGCTCAAGGAAAAATAGGTCATGGAACTGTTCTGGCTACTCGGCATTCCGCTGACAGGCGGCATTTTCCTGGCGCTGTGGGGCTACCGGCGCAACGCGCCGGAGATCAACGCGCTCTTCAGCCTGCTCACGCTGGCGATGGCGGCACTACTGACTGTGCGCATCGTCGAGGCGGGTCCGATGATGGTGGGCAACGGCTGGTTCTTCATCGATTCGTTCAATGTGTTCCTGGTTGCGCTGACCGCCTTCGTCGCTTTTACCACCGCCCTGTTCTCGCGTCCCTACATGCGCATCGAACAGGAACACGGCCGCCTCAACGCCACGCGCCTGCGCCTGTATCACAGCAGCTACCAGATCTTCATCGGGGCCATGCTGCTAGCGCTGACCACCAACAACATGGGCATCCTGTGGGTGGCGATGGAGGCCGCGACGCTCGCCACCGTGCTGCTGGTCTCGCTGTATCGCACCCCGGCCTCGCTGGAAGCGGCCTGGAAATATTTCATCCTGTGCGGCGTAGGCATCGCGCTGGCGCTGTTCGGCACCATCCTGCTCTATTTCGCGGCGGAGAAAGTACTGGGTTCGGGCGGCAACGCGCTGTTGTGGACGCACCTGAACGGCGTGAAGGCCCAGCTCGAACCCACGGTGCTGTCGCTGGCCTTTGTTTTCCTGCTGGTCGGCTACGGGACGAAAGTTGGTCTGGCGCCGCTGCACAGCTGGCTGCCGGATGCTCACGCCGAGGGGCCGACGCCGGTGTCCGCCGTGCTCTCCGGTCTGCTGCTCAACGTCGCACTGTATGCGGTGATGCGCTCCAAGGTGCTGGTGGACGGTGCGCTCGGCAACGACATGGCGGGTACGCTGATGATGGGCTTCGGTTTGCTTTCCGTCGTGCTGGCGGCATTCCTGATCGTGCGTCAGACCGACGTCAAGCGCATGTTCGCCTACTCCTCCATCGAACACATGGGGCTGATCACGTTCGCTTTCGGCATGGGCGGCGCAGTGGCGAACTTTGCCGGCCTGCTGCACATGACCATGCATTCGCTCACCAAGTCCGCCATATTCTTTGCCGTCGGCCATGCCACGCAAAAAACCGGCACGCAATTGATGGACGACATCCGCGGCCTCATCAAGACCAATCCCACCCTCGGCTGGGGCCTGATGCTCGGCACCGTCGCCATCCTCGGCATGCCGCCGTTCGGCGTGTTCGCCAGCGAATTCCTCATCATCACCACCGCCATGCACGAGCATCCCTGGGCCACGCCCTTCCTGCTGCTGGCGCTGGGCGTGGCCTTCGCAGCCATCTTCGGCAAGGTGCAGCCCATGGTGTTCGGCGAGACCGAGCTGCCGAAGCTGCCTTACCAGCCCGCGCAGACACCGGTGTTCCTGCATCTGGGGCTGGTGTTGATGCTGGGCCTGTTCATCCCGCCGTACCTCGCCGCCTGGTACAGGCAGGCGGCCCATCTGCTGGGAGGCTGAGATGAAAATCGGCGATCACGAGTGGCGTCTCGACTCCATCGGCCCGCACATCTGGCGCGGCAGTATGGAAACCGGGCAATTGCTCGCGCTGTCGCGCGCGGTCAAGGATGAAGGCGGACAGCTCGTCGCACTGTGGGGTTCGGACGACCGCCACCTGAACGGCGGCTTCGGTATTCAGGTCGCCCTGCTCACGGGCCTGGGGTTGGCCTGGGTGAGTTGTGCCCTGCCGGCGGAGGCGCCCGTCTATCCCGATCTCGCGCATATCTTCCCGCAAGCCGACCGCATGCAGCGTGCGGCCTTCGATCTGCTCGGCATCACTGCCACCGATGCGGTGGACGAGCGCAAATGGCTGCGCCACAACGCCTGGGCCGCAAGCGAATTCCCCCTGCGCAAAGATTTCTCGTCGCTCGCCGCTCGCCACTCACCGCTCCCGGAGGCCGACGCCTATCCTTTTATTTACGTGCAGGGCGATGGCGTCCACGAAATCGCGGTCGGTCCCATCCACGCCGGGACCATCGAGCCCGGACATTTCCGCTTCTCCATCATTGGAGACCGTATCCTCAAGCTGGAAGCGCGCCTAGGCTACGCCCACAAGGGCATCGAAAAACGTTTCGAGGGCATGGAACTCGCCACAGGCGCCAGGCTCGCCGGGCGCGTGTCCGGCGATTCGCACAGCGCCTATGCCTGGGCCTATTGCATGGCCGTCGAGATGGCGACCGCCAGCACGGTACCCGAACGGGCGTTGTGGCTGCGCGCCCTGTTCCTGGAAATCGAACGCATCGCCAACCATCTGGGCGATCTCGGCTACCTGGGCAACGACGTGGCGCTTGCGTTCGGCTTCGTGCAGTTCTGGCGCCTGAAAGAAGACTGGCTGCGGATGAGCATCAAGCTGTTCGGCCACCGCTATCTGTTCGATTGCATCACGCCGGGCGGCGTGGCCACGGATATCGACGCCGCAGGGTGTGCCGAACTCGACGCCCTGGCCCGCCGCATCGAGGCCGAAATACGTGAGCTCAAGATCATCTATGACGAGCATGCCACCCTGCAGGACCGCTTTGCCGACACCGGCATCTGCAAACCCGAACTGGCCGCGCAACTGGGTTTGACCGGGCTGGCCGGTCGCGCCAGCGCCCAGACCTGGGATGTGCGTACGCAATTTCCGCAGGTCCCCTATGACCGACTGGATGTGAACATGGCGACCCAGCGCCGGGGCGATGTGCTGGCGCGCGTGGAAGTACGCTTTGCCGAGGTGTACGAATCCCTGCGATTGATCCGCGACATCCTCAAGCGCCTGCCAGCGGGCGGCATACACACGCCACTCCAACCGGCGCACGCTGCATGCGAAGGTCTGGGCTGGGTGGAAGGCTGGCGCGGCGAGGTGGTGGTGGCAGTCAGGATTGCGGCCGACGGCACGCTCGACCGCGTGCATCCGCACGATCCGTCCTGGCAGAACTGGCCGCTGGTGGAAATGGGCGTGCTGGGCAACATCGTGCCCGACTTCCCGCTCATCAACAAATCCTTCAACTATCTGATCCTCCAGAAGATCCTCAAGACCGGCTTCGTCTCCGAACCGGCGCCCCAGGCCGACCCCGCCCTGCGCACGCGCGAGCAGGCACTGCAGGCGGAAATCCTCAAAGTGTTCGGCCAGGCGGTGGCGATCCGCCACGTCGACGCCGGCTCCTGCAACGGCTGCGAACTGGAAATTCATGCGCTCAACGGTCCGCACTACAACATCGATGGCCTGGGCGTGAAGTTCTCCGCCAGCCCCCGGCACGTCGATGTACTGCTGGTGACCGGCCCGGTTTCGCGCCACATGGAAGCCGCGTTGAAACGCGCCTACGACGCCATACCGGATCCCAAGTGGGTCGTGGCCATGGGCGAGTGCGCCTGCACCGGCGGGATGTTCGGCGAGAGCTACGCGTCGTGCGGAAAGATATCCAACCATCCCCGTTGACGTCGAAGTGCCGGGTTGCCCCCCCACCCCGACCGCGCTGCTGCAAGGCATCCTGGCTGCCGTCAGCAAGGACACGTCCAACGCAAGCGGCTAGGGAAACGTCCTACAGGCAGGCCCAGCCATCATCGTGCCGTCCCTGCCGGGGTCGCCCGTATTCGCTTGACCGGTCTAGGCTTTGGGTTTCCTGCCGGGGCTGGCGGCCGGGATATATCCCGAGATCCGATACAGCATCCCTTCGCTTTTCTTGCCCTTGATGAAGCGCGTGGAGTGGCACGCGATGACGTCCCCTCTTTTCGACAATTCGGCCAGATGAAGTCGAACGTCTTCCAGCGGGATTCGGGTTGCCGCGGCGATCTCGGCGTCGAACTGCTCGCCGCGACTTTTCAGGTATTGGTGGATTTTCTGCATATCTGAGGTACCTGATTTCATGAGTGACGAGACCTTGGGGCAGGCAGCCTGCTTTGCCCAGGGCAATTCAGCCCCCTCGCGCAAGCTGGTAACGATTGCTGAAAAATCGAGTGGGATCCGATCGACAAGCGCACTCGCCCGTTTTTCCAGCTGTCCCCAATCGAGGGGACAGGCCGGTCCGGCACATGCACAGGCAATATGGTTGTCGCCGCCAGGGACCGTCCCCAAATGCACGTGCCCCTGGAAGACTTCGCTCAACAAGGCCAGATGTCTGGACCAGTATTTCCGGGGCCCAGCGAAGTTGGCGACAAGCAGTCCGCCAGGACGGAGTCGGTTACGTGCCGCCTGATAGAAGGTGCGACTGAGAAACGTCGGGGCGATGCCTCGGGCGTCGAAGCCATCCAGCAACAGTACGTCGGTATCGCCTTCGGCCTCGGGGAGATACACGGCTGCATCGGCCTGGACGATCGCCAGGCGTTCATCGTCGGGTACGCCGAACGCCTGGCGCAACGCGATGACGTCGGGGTTCAACTCGACCACGGTCAAGCGTGTGCGGGGCAGATGGCGGTGACAGAACTTGGCCAGCGACCCACCACCCAACCCGACCAGCAACACATGGGCCGGATTCGGCACGAACAGCAGAAAAGCCATCATCTTGCGGGTATAGGCGATATCCAGGCCGAAAGGATCATCGATGCGCATGGAGCTCTGGATGAAATCCAGATTAAACAGCAGTTGCCGTGTCTCGCCGTCGTCGATGATGAAAGGCCTGGCGTAACGCCCGTCCAGGATCTGCTCGTAGAGTCCCACAGGATCGCTCTGCGGCGATTCGAGTACGCACACCTTGACCGGTTCGCCCGCCACCTTGCCGGGCAGCTCCAGCAGCGGGGGGCGACTCATGGGGGCGGCGATGGCGGAAGCGGAATGGGACAAGAATGACGAAGACCTATAAACGTGTCTGCCAATTACGCATGGCAAAAAGCGCGATCGATCAAATCACATCATCAGATGACATTCTCATGATAATACAATTATCATATTATCCCTACCCCGCCCATCACGAGTCCCGCTATGGAAAACCGTACCGCCAGGATGACCATCCTGATCGATCCGCTCAAAAAGGAAATTTTCGAGGACATCTGTACGCAACAAGACCTCACGTCGTCGCAAGTCATTCGCAAATTGATACGCCAGTACATCATCGATCACGCGGGCCCGCGAGAACTGCCCGAATGGTTGACCGGGCCTGCCGCCAAGGCAGGAAACCCATCGAAGTGAACGTAAACAAGAACGGCAAGACAGCCGCTCTTTAAATATTGGAAAGGCGAAATGCCGGCGCTCTAAGTCCCGGGCGCCCCGGTTCGAACGGATCGGCAACCCCGCGTCACCTGCGCTCCGCACGGCCGTTGCCCATCATTACCCGTCTAGGGTGCACGGTCGCCGACAGACGTGTCCGCAGGCTGCTTCCAAGATCCCGGCTTTAGCGCGTCAGACCCGCGTACAGCAGCGGCAGTTTTTCCGGCAGCCGCTGCACGTGGTCGACCACCATATAGTTCTTCTGCCCGAAGATACGCGACACATAATTGTCGGCGCGCGGATCGAGGCTCATGCAGTAAGTGGTGACGCCGTTGCGCGCCACTTCCTCGACCGCCTTCTTGGTGTCGTAGCGCAGATACTGCGGATCGCGCACGTCGATGTCGGCCGGCTCGCCGTCGGTGATCACGATCAGCAGCTTCTTCGCCGAGCGCTGCAGCTTCAGATGATGGCCAGCGTGGCGGATCGCCGCACCCATGCGGGTCGACAACTGGCCCGTCATGCCCGCGAGTTTGGCCTTGGGTACCTCGTTCCAGTGCTGGTCAAAGTCCTTGAAGCGGGTGTATTCGACATCGTGACGACCGTCCGAACAGAAGCCATGGATGGCAAACGGGTCGCCGACCTTGTCGATCGCATCGGCCAGCAGCACGCAGGCCTGCCGCGTCAGATCAAGCACGCTGTATTCCTGGTCCTGCACCAACTCATTGGTCGACTCGGACAGGTCGAGCAGCACAAGGATCGAGAAGTCACGCGTTTTCCGGACGCTGCGCATCATGATGCGCGGGTCGGGCTGGTTGCCGAGCCGGATGTCGATGAAGCTCGCGATCGCCGCGTTGATGTCGATCTCGTCGCCATCTTCGAGCTTGCGGATGCGCTGCACGCCCTGCGGCTGCATCGCGTCGAGCAGGAACTTCATGCGATGGATTTCGCGCTTGTACTTGGCGGTAATGTCGTCGATCACCTGCAGATCGCCCGATTTGGCGCGCTTCTCCAGCACCGTGGCCCAGGCCGGACGCTCCAGCTGGATCTGGTAGTCCCATTCCGAATAGTGGAAAGGATCGGACACCGGCTCCTTGCCTTCCATCTCGTTGAAGCTCTTGCCGTGGCTCTCGTCACCGATGTTCTCGTAGGGGAAGAGCTCGGTGCTGAGTACCCAGATTTCCTCGGCATCGTCGCCCGCGGTTTCGACGTCGATCGCGTTGACCATCTCCATCACGCTGACGTTCTTGCGAACCTGCTTGATGCTCTCGTAGCCGGCGCCCGCAGCCTTGTCGAAATCGAATTCCTCGAATTCCCAGAAGTAGCGGTTGTCGTCTCGGTAAGGCGCGGCAAGGATGTCGGTGCGCGGGTTGAACGGGATTCTTTTCTCGGTCAAATTGTGCGCGAGTTGGACGCCGATTTCCCACGAAATCTGGTTGTCGCCGAGGCGGTCCTGCACTGCGGCAAACAGCACGCGGCCCTCGGCGATCCACGGATCGTTATCCTGGTAGGTTTCGTCCAGCAGCGCGCGGGCCAGGCGGTTGAGATAATCGCCGACGCTCGCATTCATGTCCGGCGTGGCGACGTGCAGCCTGCTCCAGAGCTGCTTCAGGCCGGGGAAGCGACGGATCGACAGCGCTTCCACCCGCGCGTCCTCGATCACCGAAATCACCGCCATCTGCATCGGGTTCAGTGCTTCGGCCGAAATCGGTTCCTTCGTTTCCACGACGTGCGCGGCGCAGTGTGCGGCGGTCGCGCGATAGAGTTCGAGACCGGACACCGGCTCCTGCCCCTCGATCGCGAAGTCATCGACGGCGTCGGGCACATGCAGCAGGTAGTCGGCGATGTAGGGCCGGTAACCTTCGCGCGACTCGAAGTCGCCCGAAGTCGGCCGCATGAAAAAGTCACGTGCCCACAGCGCCCTTAAATACATGTTGATGCGGCGCTGCACGTCGACCAGAAGCGTGCCCTTGCGCTCCTTCTGCAGCATCGCCAGCGACTCCTTCGACTCGAGGCCAAAGTACCTGATCTGCTCTTCGTAGTTGGTGCGATGCGCGTGCGCGCCCCACAGCGCCCAGCGACGCAGGCCGCCCAACGTCAGGTGCTGGAACAGCACTTCCAGCTTGTCGAGCATCGGCCGCACGCCGCGCGGCGCCTGCGCGATGAGGGTATTGAGAAACTGCAGATACTTGAGGAAGAGGTCGGCGTCCCCGAGCCGGTTGGCGGCGGTTGGCGCACTGGCGAGCAGCAGCTCGATCACCGCACCCGAGGTTTTCGACGCCAACATCAGCGCGGCGGTGGCGAGGTCGGCCACCACATCCTCGCCCACTTCCTTGGCCACCAACGGCGCCTGTTCGATCCAGGTTTCGACCAGATCGTCGCCTCGCCCCAGCCCGCGGATGGCCGACACACCCTTCAGGTAGTTGTCCAGCCCACGCGGCGAGAACACCTTGGTGGCCTCGTGCCAGGTCGCATTCAACGTATCGCGCGTGTGCGGCGACAGGTCTTCCAGCAGTTCAGCGTAGTCTTCGAGTTTGATCGACATAGTGAGTGTGCTGTAAACAGTTAGCCGTGAGCGGTAGGGGCTGGCAGCGTAGGCAGTTCTCCCGCCTGCTGCTCACCGCTTGCCGCTTACGAATCAGAAGAACGTGGACACGGCCGCGTCGAGCGCATCGCGCATGTCGGGATCGTCCGTGATCGGGCGGACCAGGGCGACGCGGCAAGCGGCAAGCGGGTTGACGCCCTTGGCGATCAGCGACCCGGCGTAGATCAGCATGCGGGTCGACAGGCCTTCATCAAGGCCGTGGCCCTTGAGGTTGCGGCTGCGCTCGGCGATCGACACCAGCTTGGCGGCGATGTCTGCATTGACGCCGGACTCGTGCGCGACGATCTCGGTTTCGATGCCGTGCTCGGGATACGTGAAATCGAGGCCACCGAAACGCTGCTTGGTCGACTGCTTGAGATCTTTCATCAGCGACTGGTAGCCGGGGTTGTAGGAAATCACAATCTGGAAATCGGGGTGGGCGTGCACCAGCTCGCCCTTCTTTTCCAGCGGCAGCACGCGACGGTTGTCGGTCAGCGGATGGATCACCACGGTGGTGTCCTGGCGCGCTTCGACAACTTCGTCGAGGTAGCAGATCGCGCCATGGCGGGCGGCGATGGCGAGGGGCCCGTCCTGCCACTCGGTGCCGGAGGCGGACAGCAGGAAGCGGCCAACCAGGTCGGACGCCGTCATGTCCTCGTTGCACGCCACGGTGATCAGCGGCTTGCCGAGCTTGTAGGCCATATATTCGACGAAGCGCGTCTTGCCGCAGCCGGTAGGACCCTTGAGCATCATCGGCATGCGCACCGAATAGGCGGCCTCATACAATTCGACTTCGTCCGCAACCGGACGGTAATAGGGTTCCTGGGTAACGCGGTACTGGTCGACGATATTGCTCATGACAGCTCCATGTAAGGGATCGCAAATACGCAGGCCGCTCAGCGTGCAGCCTCTGGATTTACGACAGATAAAAAGCCCCCGGGCACCGACCCTGCGCCCACTTCAGGGCTTCGGATCGGGCAGCGGGGGCCGGGTGTGACAGCCTTGCCGCCGCTTAAACAGTCTTGCCGCGGAAGATCACCATCGACGCGCCCTGGCTTTGCGAGAAGTTGTCGTAGCCAATCAGACGGACGTGGTTGTTGGGGTTGGCCTTGTGGCAGGCTTCAGCTTCAGCCAGCACGCGAGAGACGTCGGTTTCGCCGAACATCGGCAGCTTCCACATGTACCAGTAGGAGTCCATCATATGCTCGGGCTCAGTGTGCTCGATGGCCGGGTTCCAGCCTTTTTTCACCAGGTACTCGACCTGCTTCTTGATGTTGTCCGCAGTCATGGCGGGCAGGTAGGAGAAGGTCTCGAATTTGCGGCTGGCGGGATCGCTCAGGCGGCTTTTGTAATCCATCACTTCAGACATTTCATATCCTTTCGGTAAAAGTCAGGGGTAAGGGGTGAGGGGTGAGGAAGGTGTGCATGCGCTCCACCCCTCCCCCTTCACGCCTCACCGGTTTACTTGTGCGCGACGTCCAGCTTGTCGACGGTGTCGAACTCGAACTTGATTTCTTTCCACGTTTCCATGGCGATCTTCAGTTCGGGGCTGTGCGCGGCGGCAGCGGTCAGGATGTCCTTGCCTTCTTTTTCGATGGCACGGCCCTGGTTGCGGGCTTCCACACAGGCTTCCAGCGCGACGCGGTTGGCGGCGGCGCCAGCGGCGTTACCCCAGGGGTGGCCGAGCGTACCACCACCGAACTGCAGCACGGAGTCATCACCGAAGATGGAGACCAGTGCAGGCATGTGCCACACGTGGATGCCGCCGGACGCAACCGGGATCACGCCGGGCATCGAACCCCAGTCCTGGTCGAAGAACAGGCCGCGCGAACGGTCTTCGGCAATGAAGCCGTCACGCATGGTGTCGATCCAGCCCAGGGTCGCTTCGCGGTCACCTTCCAGCTTGCCCACGACGGTGCCGGAGTGCAGGTGGTCACCACCCGACAGACGCAGCACCTTGGTCAGCACGCGGAAGTGGATACCGTGGTGCGGGTTGCGGTCGAGCACGGCGTGCATGGCGCGGTGGATGTGCAGCAGCATGCCGTTGTTGCGACACCAGTTGGCCAGGCCCGTGTTGGCCGTCAGGCCGCCAGTCAGGTAGTCGTGCATGATGATCGGTGCGCCGATTTCCTTGGCGAACTCGGCACGCTTGTACATCTCTTCCGGGGTCGGCGCGGTCACGTTCAGGTAGTGACCTTTGCGCTCGCCGGTCTCGCGCTCGGCCTTCAAGGTCGCCTCGTGCACGAAGGCGAAACGGTCGCGCCAACGCATGAAGGGCTGGCTGTTGACGTTCTCGTCGTCCTTGGTGAAATCCAGACCGCCGCGCAGGCACTCGTACACCGCACGGCCGTAGTTCTTGGCGGACAGGCCCAGTTTCGGCTTGATGGTGCAGCCCAGCAGCGGACGGCCGTACTTGTTCATGCGGTCGCGTTCGACCTGGATGCCGGCGGGCGGACCGCCGCAGGTCTTGACGTAGGCGATCGGGAAACGGATGTCTTCCAGACGCAGGGCGCGCAGGGCCTTGAAGCCGAACACGTTGCCGACCAGCGAGGTCAGCACGTTGACGACGGAGCCTTCTTCGAACAGATCGATCGGATAGGCTACAAATGCATAGAAGCAGGTGTCGTCGCCGGGCACGTCTTCGATGCGGTAGGCACGGCCCTTGTAGTAGTCCAGGTCGGTCAGCAGGTCGGTCCACACCGTGGTCCAGGTACCGGTTGACGATTCGGCGGCCACGGCAGCGGCGACTTCTTCACGGTCGATGCCCGGCTGGGGCGTGATCTTGAAACAGGCCAGAACATCGGTGTCCAGCGGGGTGTAATCCGGGGTCCAGTAAGTCTGCCGGTATTCTTTAACACCGGCGTTGTAGGTCTTAACAGCCATGATTCCTCCTAGCAAAGGTTAGGTTTACGGACATGCCAGAAGTGGTCATGCACGATGGGTCGCATCATGCAGGAGGCAAACCATAAATAACAGTCGATTTTTTCTATTAGAAA
Organism: Thiobacillus sp. SCN 63-57; assembly: GCF_001725555.1. Classification (NCBI taxonomy): domain Bacteria; kingdom Pseudomonadati; phylum Pseudomonadota; class Betaproteobacteria; order Nitrosomonadales; family Thiobacillaceae; genus Thiobacillus; species Thiobacillus sp. SCN 63-57. The sequence continues at coordinate 18,450 of NZ_MEGP01000026.1, forward strand.
AATAGATTATTATCTATGAAAAGGTCAGGAAAATCAGGTTAACGCCATGCGCAGCCATACCACGTTTCGCCAGCTGGAAATTTTCGAGGCCATCGCCCGGCTCGGCAGCTTTACCCGCGCCTCCGAGGAGCTCTACCTCACGCAACCGACCGTGTCGATGCAAATGAAAAAGCTCACCGAAGCAGTTGGTGTGCCGTTGATCGAGCAGGTCGGCAAGAAACTCCACCTGACCCCCGACGGCCAGCACCTTGCCCAGGCCACCCGCGAGATCTTCAGCACCCTCGACCGTTTCTCCATGTCGGTCGCCGAGCGCAAGGGTCTGAAGCAGGGGCAACTCAGTCTGATGGCAATCACCACGGCATCGTACTTTGCGCCGCGCCTGCTGGGCGAATTTTCCAAGCTCTACCCCGGTATTGATGTCTCGCTACGCGTCACCAACAAGGAACAGGTGCTTGCCAGCATGGTCGACGGTCTCGACGACCTCTATTTCGTCGGCCAGCCGCCGGAGGACATTGACGTTGTCGCCACGCCCATCATGGACAACCCCATCATCGTGCTGGCCGCACCAGAACATCCGCTGGCGCACAGGAAAAAAATCCCCCTCGACCGGATCGCCGCGGAGCCTTGGCTGATGCGGGAGAAGGGTTCGGGCACGCGCAACGCCATCGAGCGCATGTTCAGCGGACATGGCCTCAACATCCATCCACGCCTGGAGTTGGGAAGCAACGAAGCAATCAAGCAGGCAATCCTCGTCGGGCTCGGCATCTCCGCCCTCTCCCGAGACACCCTCGCGCTCAACCAGCCCGGGCAGTTCGCCGTACTCGACGTCGAAGGCTTCCCGATCCTGCGCCACTGGTATGCCGTCTACCCGGCCACTCGGCAGCTGTCAGTCGTGGCACGCGCGTTTCTCGAGTACTTACTCGACCGCGCGGAGGCGGCACCGACGGCGGTTGGCAAGCGATCAGCCGGCACCAAAGACGCGGGCCGCTAAGACAACCTAGCCGCAACGCGTCGAACGCGACCAGTTCGGTGAGAACGCCGCCCGCCTGCGACGCGCCCAGTATCCAGTGCATATCATTCCATTTACTTTATGGTTCCCATAAAAATTTAAGACTGTTATGTATGGATTGTCGAATTTAGGATTCTACCTAGTACCTCGTGGATTAGGGTTCGTTGACCAAGTTTGGCAGAGTGCGCCGCGCGAACGCGATAAATGATGCAATCGATGTTTAGGGTGGCTCTTCTACCATAACTTATGGATTGATTCACACCGCATCGTGGTCACCCGGGCAGCGTTCACGACAGGCGCCAACCAAGACAACACTAGAATCAAGGAGAACTGACGCGGTGGACAAGCTCATCGTCCTGCTTCCGGCCACGCCATTGCTCTCGGCCTTGTTGATTACGCTGCTCGCCGATCGATCCCGGCGTCGTATCGCGCGGCTGAGCGTCGGCTTCAGCGTGCTCACCTTCCTGCTCGCCGCGGCCTCGCTCGCGCTCTATCTGACCGAAGGACAGCCGCAATGGGCATCGTTCGCGCCGGGCTGGGGCAGCCTGTATCTCGACCCGCTGACCAGCGTGATGTCCCTGATGGTCGCGGGCATCAGCCTGGTCGTACACGTCTATTCGGTGCGCTACATGGCAGAGGAAGCTGGCTACGCGCGCTTCTACATCCTGCTCGACCTGATGGCCGCGGCCATCCTGCTGATGGTCGCTGCGGGCGATCTCGTCACGCTGCTGGTGGCATGGCACCTGATCGGCGTGTTGCTCTACTTCCTGCTCGGCCACGACGCCGCGCGCCCCGCGGCCCAGCGCTATGCCTTCTGGACCTTCCTGACCTATCGCCTGGGCGACCTGCCGCTGGTACTGGCTGCGGTCCTGCTGTACGAAACCTATGGCACCGCGGCGCTGCCAACGCTGTTCGAGCGCATCGCCGCCGCGCCGGATGCGCACACGGTGGCGGGCATGCCCGTGCTCACCGTGGTGGCCCTGTTGGTCGCCCTGGCGGCGTTTGCCCGCTCGGCGCAATTTCCACTGCATACCTGGCTGCCCTACACCATGGAGGGCCCGACCCCGGTGTCGGCGCTGATGCACGCCGGCATCGTCAACGCTGGCGGCTTCATCATCAACCGTTTCGCACCGGTGTTCGTGCACGCTGGCGGCGTCTTGCACCTGGTGTTCGCAGTGGGCCTGGTCACGGCCATCCTCGGCTCGATCCTGATGCTCACCCAGAACGACATCAAGAAGGCGCTCGGCTACTCGACGATGGGCCAGATGGGCTTCATGTTCGTGGAATGCGGCGTCGGCGCGTTCTCCCTCGCGATCTACCACCTGATCGCGCACGGCCTGTTCAAGGGCACGCTGTTCCTCGGCGCCGGCAGCGTGATCAGCAACGCGCGCAAGCACGACGGCGTGCCCCACGACGACGTCTACACCTTCGTGGTCGAGCGCAAGCCGCTGGCACCGCGCCTGCCGTGGGTGCTGGCTGCCGTCATCACCGTGGTGGTGCCCTTGCTTGTGCTCGGCGCGTCACGCTGGCTGATGGGCGGCGACTCGGTCGGGGAGCAGGGCGGGATCATCCTGTTGTTCTTCGGCTGGGTGACCGGTGCCCAACTCCTGTTCGCGACCTATCGCCTGCGCGTGGATAGCCCGTGGCGGCTGATGGCGATGATCATTCTGTCGCTGATCATCGTGGTGGCAGGCTATACGCTGATCGAGCATGGCTTCGACCTCTTCCTCTACCCTGATCGAGAGCTGAGCGAGCGTATCTATGCGGCAGCCAGCCTTCCATTGGCGACTTTTGAAGTATTGGTGATGATCCTCACAGCCACCATCGTGGTCGGCTGGATCGCCACCTACTACGCTGCCGCCAACGGCCGCGCGCACCGCGGCAGTGATGCATCGCCGCTGCGGCTCGCCTTCTATTCCCTGATCTCGCGCGAGTTCTACGTGGCCGACGTGTACGCCTGGCTCACCCAGGCAACGCTCGGCCTGTCGCGACGCCTCAACGTGTGGTCAAGGTGGGTGTGACATGACGCTACTGCTGATCGCTTCGCTGTTCCTGCCGTTGTTCCCGCTGAGCATCGTGTTCAACGGCGCACTGACGACGTTGCGCCACCCCGTCGCACGCGGCGCGCTGCTGCTTCTGTGGCCCCAGTTGGGGATCGGACTGCTGCAACTCGCACCACACGCCGTCCCGCCCTACTTCGTTCCCTGGGCGCTGCTGACATCCGGTCTCTATGCGCTGCGGCTGCTGACCGTCCGCGACATGGGGCGGTGGGCTGGCCTCCTCGCGACGTCTGGCCTCGCACTCACTTGGGCGCTCGCGGCCGCTGGCGCCGATAGTGCGGACCTCCACCTGTTCGCCTTCTGGTTCAGCCTGCCGCACGCCTTGGTGGCATTGCTGGCCCTTCCGCTGACCCGCCGCTTCGGGGCCGCGTACGCGGGCCTGCAGGGCGGACTCATCGGTCATCTGCCGCGCCTGTCCGGCGTGCTGACAGTGACGGCGCTGGCTGCGGTCGCGACCCCTCCCTTCCCCGGCTTCTTCGGCCTGCTGCGCGTACTGCATGTGCTCGACTGGGCGGGAGCCGTCACCGTCCTATTCATCTGGCTGACCTGGGGCTGGGCCGCGACGAAGCTGCTGCAAGGCTTCGTCTTCGGGGCCGAGCGCATGGAGTCCGACGCCGACATCGGACGCGCTTCGACGTATGCATTCGCCGGCATGCTCGGCGTCTTCATTGCAGTCGGCCTCTATTCGACAGGAGGGGGACTATGAGCCTTTCACTCGGGCGACGCCTCAAGATTCGCGCTACGGTGCACGTGGCCGGGGAGCCGATTCCCTTCTTCTGGCCCATGCGGACCTTCATCCACCACAATCCGCTCTATGGCCTGGAGCACTTGCCGTTCGAACAGGCGGTTGGCGAGGGCGAGCGCCTGTTCCATGCGCGCGGCTTCCTGCCGCGCCCGATCCAGCAGCGGTATCTGGCCTCGGGCAAGATCGATCTCGTCGCGCTGGAGGATCAGGTCGAGCGCTTTCTGGCCACGCAGCCGGACATCGCCGGGTTCAACCAGCGCCGCCTGCTGATGACGCTCCTCACGGAAATCGAGGAACCGATCGGCGCGCCACCTTCGCTCGCCGACGCCGTCGACGTTCACGCCGCGCTGGCCGGTTTTGCCCTGCCGGCGCGCAAGATCGACGACGTCGCACTGGCGGCGCATGTCGGCGCCGACATGCCGCCCGGTCGCCCGCTCTACGCCATCGTGGACATGCTCTTCGGTACCGAGATCGGCGCGACGCTGAATGAATTGGTGATCAAGAGCTGCCTCGATTTCTTCGATGAGGGGCAGTCGGTGTGGCAGATGCCGGGGCGCGAAAAAGGCCTGTTCGCCGCCTGGACCGCGGTGGCGCAACGCAACCTACGCTTGTTCATCCGGGGGCTGCACATCAAGCGCATCCTCGCCGTCGACGACACCCCGGAAGGCATCATCAGCCACGTCATGGACGAACTGGGCGTGCCCGAGGACGACTGGAAAAGCCACTTTGCTTGCGAACTCACCCGCCTGCATGGCTGGGCGGGCTTCATCCGCTGGCGCGCCGGCGCCAAGCACTACCACTGGTCCCGACACTATCCGGCCGATCTGGTCGACTACCTGGCCATTCGACTCGTGCTGGGACTTGCGCTTCTGCGCGAGCATGCACAGCGGAAGAGCGTGCCGGACACCCTCACCGGGCTTGCGCGTTTCGTCGAGGCCCATCCGGCAGAAGCCTATTTGCGACGCGAGTTTCATGGCGGTCATGTATTGCCGGAAATGGCACATGCCGTAGAGGACGCCATCGCTTCGCGGCGAGGATCGCGCATTGCGCGTGTGCTGCCGCAATACCTGGCGCGCAAGCGCGAACACGAGGCAAGAGGGCTTGCCTCCGCATTGCGCAGGCTGGCGGATAAGGCCGGAATGGCTGATGCCATGCAGCGATTGGGGCCGGAGGATCTGGCCAAGCTCACTTCAACGCTCGCCCGCTTCGAACAGGCGGAAGGCCGCATGTGGCTGGGCGCGCTGGAGGCCCGCACCATGGACCGGCTGCTGCAGGGGATGGATCTGTCGCGGCCCGTGCCACGCGAAAAGCGGCCGTTCGCGCAGCTCATGTTCTGCATCGATGTGCGTTCGGAACGCATCCGGCGCCATCTCGAAAAGATCGGGGATTGCCAGACTTTCGGTATCGCCGGTTTCTTCGGCATACCGGTGAGCTTCATCGGCCTGGAGAAAGGCAGCGAAACCCAACTCTGCCCGGTGGTGGCAAGTCCCAAGAACGTGGTGCTGGAGCTGGCGATCGCGCGCAGCGTGGACGAACAGGCCTTCGTCTCGTCGCTGGAACAGGTTGTCCACGACCTGAAGGCCTCGGTGCTTTCGCCCTTCATCACGGTGGAGGCGATCGGCTTGCTGTTCGGGTTCGACATGTTCGGCAAGAGCCTCGCGCCGCTCGCCTACAGCCGCTGGCGCCAGCGGCTGAATCCGGGCAAATCGGATAGCCGATTGTTGCTGGACAAGCTGAGTCGGGAGCAGGCGGACTCCATCATCCGTTCGCTGCAGCGTGCGCTGATCGTCAAGGCCATCGTGAGGGAACTGGGCCTGCAACGGGAGACGATCACCGACGGCATGATTCGTGAATTACGGGAAACCGCCTTGGGCAATCGCGAGAGTTCGACCGAATTCGCACGCCATTTCAATCTGGACACCCATACCGAGTCGGCTTTCATCGCGCGCCTGCGCACGGTCTATCGCATCGACCGCGGCTATGCGCGGATGCAGATGGAAAGGCTGGGGCGCATCGGCTTTACGTTGGACGAACAATTGAACTTCGTCGGCACGGCATTGCGCTCCATCGGCCTGATCGAAGGGTTCTCGCGATTCGTGTTGCTGGTAGGCCACGGCAGCACGTCCGAGAACAACCCCTATGAATCCGCGCTGGATTGCGGCGCCTGCGGCGGCAATCACGGCATCGTCAATGCACGGGTGCTCGCACAGATCGCCAACAAGTCGGCGGTACGCGAAGGACTGCGTGGACAGGGCATCGACATCCCGGATGACACCTGGTTCGTCCCTGCATTCCACAACACCACGACAGACTGCATCCAGTTGCACGACATGGATCTGCTGCCGCCCAGCCATCTGGTCTATGTCGACCGGCTCAGCAGCAACCTGCAATCCGCCACCCGGCTCAGCGCGGCGGAGCGCATGCCGACACTGGAGCCGGAGAACGCCGGTATCGATCCGGCGAAGGCATACCGCAACGCCCAGAGGAATGCATCGGACTGGTCCCAGGTGCGTCCGGAGTGGGGCCTGTCGCGCAACATCGGATGCGTCATCGGCCGCCGGCACCTGACCGAGCAGATGGATATGGAGGGGCGGGTCTTCCTGCAGTCGTATGACTACAGCATCGATCCCAAGGGCCGTCTTCTCGAAAACATTCTATCCGGAGCGCTGGTGGTCGGGCAGTGGATCAACATGGAGCACTACTTCTCGACAGTGGACAACGAGCATTACGGCAGCGGCAGCAAGGTTTACCACAACGTCGCCGGACGCTTCGGCGTCATGACCGGCAACCTCAGCGACCTGCGTACCGGGCTGCCGGCACAGACCGTCCTCAAGGACGGCCTGCCCTATCACGAGCCCATGCGTCTGCTCACCTTCATCGACGCGCCCTTCGACCTGGCCAGACGCGCCATCGAGAGCGTCGTCCAGGTCAAGAATCTTGTCTACAACGGCTGGGTTCGCATGGCCATTGTGGACCCGGAGACCGGGATATGCCATCTGTACGAAGATGGCGGCTGGCGGCAGCAAACGATGGGGACCGCCGACACAAGCGAAGAATTCAAGGAGCTCGCAGCATGAAAAACCTCAACTTCAGTCCCCTCAAGAAACTGGAGATCATTCTCGAAGGCGCCCATCAGGAATTTGCCACCGATCTGCTGGACCGGGCGGGTGTCAGCGGCTACACCATCGTCAACAACCTGTCGGGCAAGGGGCGCCACGGCTTTCACGAAGGCCACCTGATGTTCAACGAGGAGGCCGTGCTGATCATGATCATCGTTGCCGTACCGGAAGAACTGGTGAAACCCATCCTTGAGGGCTATGCGCCTTTTTTCAGCGAACACACCGGCGTCGTGTTCATCTCGGACATCCAGGTCACCCGATTGGTGAAGTTCAAGAGCTAAAAGCGCGCGGGACAGGGTCCTGCGAGCGACATCCTGTGCTGGCGGATGGGCCGTCGTCCCGCCCTTCGGCTTCGACGTATAGCCTGGGCTATGCGTGTGGCCTGAAGCATCCGCCCCGTCTTACTAGTTCCTCGGCTTGAGCAATTGCACATGCGTCCGCAGGAATTCCAGAAATGCATTCGCCACCACCGATAGCTGCTTGTCCCGCGGGCGTACCACGTACCAGTAGCGTTTGATCGGGAAACCCTCGACATTGAGAATCGCCACTTCCGTCTGGTTGGGATCGAGGCTCAGGGTACTCTGGGACAAGAGCGCCAGCCCCAGGCCGCCGGCAACCGCCTGCTTGATCGCCTCGTTGCTGCCCAATTCCATCTTGATTTTCAGCGGCACGTCCCGTTCCTGAAACACGCGCTCGACGGTGAGCCGCGTGCCCGAGCCGCGTTCGCGCACGATGAAGGGTTCGTTGGCCAGATGCGCGAAGGGAATACGCTTGCGGCGCGCCAAAGGATGCGACGCCGGCGCCAGCACCACCAGCGGATTTTCCAGGAATGGCTCGCACTCGATGTCCAGCCCATCCGGCGGCACGCCCATGACGTAGAGGTCGTCCTGATTGCGCGCGAGGCGTTCCAGCAGGCGGTCACGGTTGACCACCTCCATCGCGATGTCGATGCCCGGGTACTGCGCACAGAACGGACCCAGCAGCCGCGGCATGAAGTATTTGGCGGTCGTCACCGCGGCGATTCGCAACCGGCCCTGCTTGATGCCCTTGAGGTCGGCGACGGTCTGTTCGAAACAACCCCAGGTCTCCAGCCAGTCGGCGCAGGTGGCGTAGAGCTGCTCGCCGGCCTCGGTGAGGAAAATCTTCTTGCCGATCTGCTCCAGCAGCGGCAGCCCGACTTCCTCATGCAGCAGGCGGATCTGTTTCGACACCGTCGGCTGCGTGACGTGCAGTTCCTCCGCCGCGCGCGAGAAATTCTTCAGGCGTGCCACAGCCTCGAAGGTCCGCAGCTGGCGCAAGCTGACATGCATCATGGGACGATCCCTCCGTTTGTATATTGCCTATAGGCTATCATTTTCATAACAACTATTCATTAGTGTTTTAGTAGGGTATTCCCTAGACTCGGCGCCAGGACGTCAAGAAGACGCTCCACTTGTCAACCCGCAAGGAGCCCAGCCATGCCACCGACACTGAGTTCGTTCATTCCCGCCCTCGTCCTGTTCGCGCCCGCACTGCTCTGGGGGGTCGGGTTCACGCCGGCCAGCTTCGCCAACGCCCGACCGCGCCTGATGGCGCAGATGAACATCGGCGCCGCGTGGCTGGTGTTCGCAGGCGCCCTGGTGGCGGCCGTCGCACACCTCTTCGACACACCTCACGCCTGGACGCTGTTCTCGCTCGCCCTGCCCGGCGACATCGGCGCCTTCTCCATCGGTACTTACGTCAACAGCGTCACCGTGATCATGCTGCTGCTGGTGTCCTTCGTCGGCGCCATCGTGTCGCGCTATGCGCGGAACTACCTGGACGGCGATCCGAACCAGGGCCATTTCCACAAGTGGCTCACGCTCACGCTGGCCTCGATCCTGACTTTGATCGTGTCCGGCAACCTGCTCATGTTCTCGCTGGCGTGGATCGCAACCAGCCTGTGCCTGCACCAGCTGCTGATGTTCTACAGCGAGCGGCCGGCGGCAGTGCTCTCGGCCCACAAGAAGTTCATCGCCAGCCGCATCGGCGATGCGAGCCTGCTGCTGGCGATCTTCCTGATCGGCTCGACGCTGCACACGCTGGAATTCAGCGAGATATTCGAACGCATGGCGGCCATGGACGGCGCGCTGCCAGCCGGCTTGCAGGCCGCGAGCCTGCTGATCGTCGTGAGCGCGGCGCTCAAGTCAGCGCAGTTTCCGTTCCACGGCTGGCTGATCCAGGTGATGGAAGCGCCCACGCCGGTGTCCGCCCTGCTGCACGCGGGCATCGTCAACGCCGGTGCCTTCCTCGTCATCCGCATGAGCCCGATCATGTCGCACTCCGGCACGGCCATGGCCGCGCTGGCCATCATCGGCCTGGTGACGCTGACCCTCGCCTCGCTGGTGATGCTGACGCAGACCAGCATCAAGGTGTCGCTCGCCTGGTCCACCACGGCGCAGATGGGCTTCATGCTGCTGGAGTGCGGCCTCGGCCTGTACAGCCTGGCGATGCTGCATCTCGTCGCGCACTCGCTGTACAAGGCCCATGCCTTCCTCGCCTCGGGCAGCGGCGTCGACGCCTTCCGCGCGCCGGTCATCCGCTACGAGTCGAAAGGCTTCCAGTTCGGCCAGTTGCTCCTCGCGCTGATCATCGCCGGCGCCATGGCGGTGGGCGTGGGCGTTGCGTTCGGCGTGACCTGGCAGCAGCAGCCCGCCCTCATTGCCGCCGGCACCATCGTCGCCATCGCGGTGAGCCAGCTCATGCTGCAGACCGCGACCATACTCGGCAACGCTGCCGCGCTGCTGCGAGCCGTCGGGCTCAGTGCTGTCGTGTCCATTGCCTACTTCATCCTGCACGCGCTGTTCGATCACGCTCTGCATGGCAGTGTGCTGCCGCTGCGTGACGCCGCCAGTGCGTTCCAGGCCGTGCTCGTGCCGCTGACCATCGCCGCCTTCGTCGGTCTGCTGCTGATGCAGCAGTTCATCAAGGCCGCGCATTCGAATCTGCGCGACACGCTGTACCTGCATCTTTATAACGGGCTGTACATCGACGTGTACATCACGCGGCTGTTGCAGCGTGTCTGGCCCGCCCCCCTTCAACCCGCCCACAGCCAGGGAGCCTGACCATGAACATGACCGACGCCATCTTCGCGAAGGAATCCACGGACGAACTCGACCGCCGCATCGATGCCGCGTGTGCACGCATCGCACCGTTGTGGCCGCTGAAGCACTTCGTCGCGGTCAACCCCTTCTTCGGCCTCATCGACCACAGCTTCCAGGACGCCTCCGACACCCTGGCGCGCATCACCGGCAGCAGCCTCTACATGCCGCGCGCCTACTTCCGGGAGCAGCTCGCGAACGGCCGCATCACGCACGAAGACATCGAACAGGCCATCGAACGCTGCGGCAGCCCGCTCGACGCGGCCGCGGTGGAGCATGCGCTGGCCACCGAAGCGCCGCAGCCCAAGATGGGCATGGCCTCGGTGAGCGAGGTGCTCGACCGCGTGGAAGGCGGCATCTGGACCAGCTTTGTCACCGAGCGCATCAGCCTGCATTGCGCCGCCTATTTCGACCTCGGCCAGGCCATGGTGGGCATGCCGTGGCGGACGCTGTCCCTCTATGCCGCCTGGCGCAAGGCAGCAAGCATCGACCGCAGTCCTGCGATGATGGGCCTGGGTGATTTCCGTGCCGCCGTCGCCAGACTGCCTGCGGAGCCGCGTGCCGCCATCGCCTGGGCCGTGACCGAGCTGGGCGTGCCCGACGCGGCGGTGGAGCGCTATTTGCACGCCGCCCTCCTGAGCATCGGCGGCTGGGCGGCGTGGGCGCGCTATCTGCGCTGGCAGGCGGAACTCGCCGGACAGCGCGACGACGCCATCGTCGACCTGCTGGCGATTCGTCTGATGTGGGACGTGCTGCTGTTCAAGGAAAAAAGCAGCGCGGCGCTGGTCGCACGCTGGCGCGAGATGCTGGCCGCCAGCATGCGGCCGCCGTCCGCCAAGCGCCAGGCCGCGGCCGAGATCGACCGCATTTTGCTCAACGCGATGGAGATCGGTTTCCAGCGCGGCGTGATCGCCGGGCTCGCCAACCCGGCCCTGTCCGCCCCCGCTGCGCGACCGGCGGTGCAGGCGGCGTTTTGCATCGACGTGCGCTCCGAGGTGTTCCGCCGCTCGCTGGAAACCGTGGCTCCGGGGGTGCAGACCATCGGCTTCGCCGGATTCTTCGGCATCTTCATCGAGCACGTGCCGCTGGGCGCCAGCGCGGGCCGCACCCATGTGCCGGTGATCTTCAATCCCGGCTATCGCATCCATGACCGGGTCAAGGGCGGCGACGCCACGAGCCTGCTCGAGCAGCGGCGCCAGCGCATCGGCCTGTCCAAGGCATGGAAGGGCTTCAAGCTGTCGGCCTCCTCCTGTTTTTCCTTTGTCGAGGCCGCCGGCCTGAGCTACGGCCCCAAGCTGCTCACCGACAGCTTCGGCTGGACCCGGCCGGTGCCCGATCCCAACAGCCAGGGTCTTGCCAGGCAGGACATCGACCGCATTGGCCCGACCCTGGAGGCGATACCCCAGGCGCAATGCTGTGGGCACCACAGCGACTCGGGCATCCCGCAAAATGATCGGCTCGGCCATGCCGAGCGCATCCTGCGCGCCATGGCCATGACCGGCAACTTCGGCCGCCTGGTGCTGCTGGCCGGCCATGGCAGCACCACGGTGAACAACCCGCACGCCACCGGCCTGGACTGCGGCGCCTGCGCCGGTCAGACCGGCGAGGCCAGCGCCCGCGTCGTGGCGGCCCTGATGAACGACCCGGCCGTGCGCCGCGGCCTGCGCGAGCGGGGCATCGCGATCCCGGAGGACACCTGGTTCCTGGCCGGCCTGCACGACACCACCACGGACGAGCTGCGCCTGTATGACAGCGACGACGTGCCCAAGGCGCTGTCCCAGGACCTCGCCCAGCTGCGCCAGTGGCTGGAGCAGGCCGGCGACCTCGCGCGCATGGAACGCGCCGCCATGCTCGGCATCGGCAACCTGCCCGATCACCGCGTGGCGGCCGATGTGCGCCAGCGCAGCCGTGACTGGTCGCAGGTGCGGCCGGAATGGGCCCTGGCCAACAACGCCGCCTTCATCGCGGCGCCGCGCCCGCGCACCGCCGGCATGGACCTCGACGGCCGCGCCTTCCTGCATGAATACGTGTGGCAGAAGGACGAAGGCTTCAAGATCCTCGAGCTGATCATGACCGCGCCCATGGTGGTGGCGAACTGGATCAACATGCAGTACTACGGCTCGGTGGTGGACAACCCGCGCTTCGGCAGCGGCAACAAGGTGCTGCACAACATCGTCGGCGGTGCCATTGGCGTGCTCGAAGGCAATGGCGGCGACCTGCGCGTGGGCCTGCCGCTGCAATCCCTGCACGACGGCAAGCGCTGGGTGCACGAACCGCTGCGCCTGTCCGTGTTCATCGAGGTGCCGGAAGCGGCCATGGACGACATCATCACCCGCCACGACCTGGTACGGCAGCTGGTGGAAAACGGCTGGCTGAATCTGTTCCGCATCGGCGACGATGGTGCTGTCTACCGGCGCGTGGCCTCCGCGAACTGGCAGCGGACCTGAGGCGCGGCAGCGCGTGCACGCCCCGATGCAAGTCTACGCAGGCGCGCAGATCGCGCTGCTGACCCGGCACGGCAAGCAGCACGTCATCGCCCCGGTGCTGGAGGACGCGCTGGGCTGCCGCGTGCGCCATGTCGACGGCTACGACACCGACCGGCTCGGCACGTTCGCGCGCGACGTTCCGCGCTTCGGCACGCAGGTGGAGGCGGCGAGGAACAAGGCGCGCATCGCGATGGAACTCGCCGGCCTGCCGTTCGGGCTCGGCAGCGAAGGCGCTTTCGTGCCCGACCCTTTCATCGGCATGGCGCCCTGGAATGTCGAGGTGATCGTGTTCCTCGACGCCCTGCGCAGCCTGGAGGTCGTCGGCATCGCACAGGACCGGGGCAATTTCCGCCATCTGCTCACCCACGAATGGCCGGCGCTCGAGGCCTTCGCACGCGAAGCCGGCTTTCCGGGCCAGCAGCTGGTCGTGCGCCCCCGCGACGAGCACGACCGGCGCATCCGCAAAGGCATTCACACCTGGCCCGAACTGGAAGCGACGCTGGTTTGGGCGACGGCAGAAGCGGAAAACGGCCTGGCCTTCGTCGAGACCGACAGCCGCGCCCATGCCAACCCCACGCGCATGGCCAATATCGGCCTGGCGGCGGCAGATCTGGCGGCGAGGCTCGCGTCGCTGTGTCCCGCCTGCGGCATACCGGGCTACTGGCAGGTCGACCGCGTGGCGGGACTGCCGTGCGCGGGCTGCGGCGCGCCGACGCGGGAAACCCGCGCCTGGGTTCATGGCTGCCTGAAGTGCGCGCATCGCGAGACGCATCCGCTCAGTAGAACCCGCCATGCCGATCCCGGGCGCTGCGACATCTGCAATCCTTGATGCCGGCTCCCCGCGTGCCCCCATACAATGGGGAACCCTTTCCACCCGAATTTGGAGCCCGTGATGGCAAACGACCTGCAAGCGAGCATCGCGCGCCAGCGAAGCATCCTGAAGAACTGGCTGTCGTCCCCCCTCTCGCATCTCGCGGAACGCTGTCGCGCGGTCTGGCCCGATCGGCAGGCCCTGGAACAGCGCCTGATGGAGGGGTTGAACGAGCTGCCGTACTGCAAGTATCTCTACATCCTCGACGGCCATGCCCACCAGCTCACCGCCAACGCCTCACGCGGCGGCCTGCTGCCGGAACATTTCGGCCGCGACCGCAGCGACCGGCCGTACATGACCGAGGCGCTCGCGGGGAGTGCGTTCTCCCTGTCGGAAGCCTACATCAGCCGCAACGCGCGCCGTCCCTCGTTGACGGCCGTGCAGCGCATCGTCACGCCGTCGGGCGAGCTGCACGGTTATCTCGGTGCGGATTTCGACCTGCGCGAGCTGCCCGCGACCCAGGCGCTGTATGAGCAGCCCCAGCAGTGGGTACAGCTCAAGGGCGATCCGGCCATTCGCGCCGGGCTGTTTCATCAGGCACGGGTCGCGAGCCCGATGGACGAACGCATCGACGAGGTCCTGGATCTGCTCACCGAACTGATCACGGTACACGGCGTGTTCCACGCCAAGCTGCATTTCTCCAGTTCGCGCGCCACCCTGTGGCTGCTGGACGATCCCTACCGCTTCCGCATCCACAACATCGCCGAACTCACCGATCCCGATCTCTGCCTTGCCTTCCCGCATCGCGAGTACCCAGGCGATGCGGTGGTTCCGGCGGAGAAGGTGCGCGCAATTCTCCAGACTTTCCGCGACCTGCGGTTCATGGACGAAACGATTTACCTGCGCTCCGGCACGCTGAACATATTCAACGGCATCGTCGGCCTGACGTTCTCCTGCGACGGATCGCACTACATGCCGTGGAACGAGTTCCTCGACAAGCGTGTCGAGTTCTGGCTGGGCACGAGCACGCCAGGGGCGGGCTGAGCAGCCGCCATCCCCCTTCGTTCGCCAGGCTACGATCGCGTGACGCGCCGGTGCGAGCGCGTCACCGGCTTCGGCTGCGGCAGCTTCATGATGCGGTCCGCCTCGTTCAGCACGAATTCGTGGAAGGCCTGTGCGATGGGCGACATGCGCTTGCCATTGCGATGAACCATGTACCACTCCTTCATGATCGGGAAACCCTCGACACTGAGGATCGCGACGCGCCCCAGCGCCAGCTCGAACTCCAGGGTGTGCAGCGACACGATGCCGAGGCCCAGTCCGGCCATCACCGCGTGCTTGATCGCCTCGTTGCGGCTCATTTCCATCGAGGTGTTGAGCTTGACGCCGCGCTGCTGGAAGAAGCGCTCGACCGCATTGCGCGTGCCGGAGCCGCGCTCGCGCAGGATGAAATTTTCCTCGACCAGGCGGCTCAGCGGCACACGACTCACGCCGACGAGCGGATGATCCGGCGGCGCAATGATCACCAGCGGGTTCTGCATGAAGGCCTGGGACCGCAGTTCCATGTTGTCGGGCGGCGTCCCCATGATCGCCATGTCGGGCGTGTTGTCCTGCAGCTGCTGCACGACCTCCTCGCGGTTGGTGACCTCGAGATGCACCTGGGTGCCGGGATAGCGCTTGAGGAAGGCCGCCAGCAGATAGGGGGCGAAGTACTTGCCGGTGCTGGTGACGGTGAGCGCCAGCGTGCCGCGCTTCACGCCCTTCATGTCGTCGAGCACGGATTCGATGTCGCGGAACTGCTGGGCGATGGCGCGGCTGAAGGCATAGACCTCCTTGCCGACCTCGGTGAGAAAGATCTTCTTGCCCATCTGCTCGAACAGCGGCATCCCGACTTCCTCTTCGAGCTGCTTGATCTGGGTCGAGACCGCAGGCTGGGTCAGATGCAGCTCCTCGGACGCGCGGGTGAAGCTGGAATTCCGCGCCACGGCTTCCAGCAGGCGCAATTGGCGAAACGTCACGTTCATACGGTTCCCTTTCTGAAGACTTAACCATTCACATTAGTGAATGGCAACAATAAATATTATTCATTTTTAATTATGCAACGGACTTTTTATAGTTCGCAACAAGGGCATTAGGCACGACAGTCCGACGCCAGACCCTAATGATCAACCGCTGATGCATAAGGAAACCAGATTATGAGTGAAGCGACAGCAACCGCCACGGCCGAACGCCTGAGCGGCCGGGAAGCAGCCATCGCCCGCCGCCAGGCGCTCTCCCTCCACGGGAAAGGTGCACTCAAGGCCGGCCCGACCGCAGCGCCCAAGAGCGCGACCGAAGCCCGGATGGCTGCGCGCGCCCGCGCACCCGCTCCAACCGCCGCTGAGGCACCTGCCGAAGCACCGAACTGCGGCTGCCAGCACGGCGAAACTTTTTCCGCGCGCGTCGAGGAAGCACGTCCGGCTACGCCCGTGGCGCTGGCACCGGTCTCCGCCGTGCGCCAGCGTCGCATCAAGCAGTCGCAGCGCGGCCGCGGTGACGCGCCGCCCTGTCGCCCCTGCGGCCGCATCAAGCCCGAACCGCCGAAAGTGGAAATCGGCACGACGCTGGCAGGCAGCACCGTGACCGGCAACCAGGTCGAGCGCACCTCGCGCGTGACCGGCAACGAGTCCGGCTCCTGCCGCGCCGTCACCGGCACCGAATACGTGGGGGCGGAACAGTTCGGCGACCTCTGCGGCATCCTGCCCGAGCCGGCGCCGGCCAAAGTCGGCACGACCAGCACCAGCCGCGGCCGTCGCGTGACCGGCACCGAAGTCGGCCGCAGCACGCGGGTGACCGGCGACGAGACCGGCACCTGCAAGCGCGTGACCGGCACCGAATACCTCGCCGCCGAGCAGGCCGGCGAATTCTGCGGCACGGCGCCCGAGCCGCGCCCGGAAAAGGCGGTGATGGGCATGACGGCGGCGCGCAATGCCGTGTCCGGCAGCGATCTCGCCCGCACCACGAAGGTGACCGGCGGCGAGTCCGGCGCGTCGCGCAACATCACCGGCAGCGCCTACGCCGACGCGCTGGTGCGCCCATCCGCCGAGGGCAACGGCCCAAAAAAGGTGGAAACCCGTCGCACGAGCAATGGCGCAATGGTGAGCGGCACCCTACCGGGTCGTTCACCGAAACTTTCCGGCGATGAGCCGGGCGCCTGCGCACGCGTGACGGGTTCCGACTACGTCAATACCGAAGAATTCAAGTCCTTCTGCCGTGCCGAGCCCTACCAGTCGCCGGCCAAGGCCGGCGTGTCGCGCACTCTCAAGGGACTCGACGTGTCCGGCACCCAGGTCGGGCGTTCGGCGCAGGTGACCGGCGACGAGCACGGCGCCTGCAAGCCGGTGACCGGCACCTCCTACATCGGCGCCGACCAGTATGCCGAGTTCTGCGCGGCGCGCACCGCGGCGGAAGCGATCAACCGCGCCCGCCTCGGCCGCAACGCCGACCTCACCGGCATCCAGCCGGGGCCCGACGACAAGATGACCGGCAACGAGCGCGGCACCTGCCAGCCGGTGAGCGGCACGCCCTACCAGGGCGAGAGCCAGACCGCGGCCGCCTGCGGCCGTCCGCCCATGGCACAGGCCTACCGCAGCCGCGGCCCCGAGGGCTCGCAGGCGCCGGCATCCATCACTGGCAACGCGATGGATGCCGGCCAGGGCGGCAACCGCACCGGCGACTTTTCCGTGGTGTCGCCGGCACGCGCCGCGCAGGCTAGCGAGACCCGTCGCATCACCGGCAGCGCCTACGGCGTCGGCGGCCGCATCACCGGTCCGCTGGCACGCGCCACCGGCCTGGTATCCGGCACGCCGGAATTCCGCTACCGCGACGAGCCGGGCGCCGTGGCCGTTCCCGCTGCACCGCAGCCGGCGGCTGAAGCTGCGCCCCAGCGCATCACCGGTGAAGGCCGCGAGCGCCACATCACCGGCGACGCCTGGGATCGCGGCGACCGCGTGACCGGCACCGAGGGCCGTTCGGCACAGCGCCGCAATCCGACCCTGCGTGGTGATCCGCGCGGCAACGGCACCACCGCCCGCGACAACCGCGAGGTCGAGCGCCCGGCAGCGGCTGCCAGCCGCATCACCGGCAGCAGCGGCAATGCCAACGGTGGCGCGGCGATCACCGTGTCCGGCGGCGCCCGGGGCTGAGCGCGCATAGCGAGGACGATCAGGCATGAACACCCGTCAACGTCTCGAAGCGATGCGCGCGCGCCAACCCGCCCCGGCGGGCATGGCGATGCGGACCGCACCGGCTGCGACCACGCTGCCGAGCTGGCCGCAGCGCCCGAGCTTCTGCCCGCCCGGCATGCAGGCGCGCGGCGGCGAATGCGTGACGAGCGCGTGCGCGCCGCAAGCGCACTCGCTGATCGACGTGGCGCGCAATGCCGAGCTGGCCGACTACGAGCGCACGATTCGCGCCCGCTTCGATGCCATCGTGCCGACGCTCAAGGAGATTGCCGCGCAGCAGCATGAGGCCGGCTTCGAGCAGCGCGCGCAGCAGATCGCACGCGAACGCCTCGGTTTCGAGTTGCCCGAAACGGTGCTCGCCGACGCCTGGGTGACTACGCTCGACATGCGCAAGCTTTACGGCCACAGCGTGTTGCAGACCTACCACGCGCTCGCCCGGGACTACGCGGCGCGCTGGAACGGCCACGCCGAAGCGGACGCCATGCAGCGCTTCTTCATCGAATGCGGCTTCCACGAAGTCGACATCAGCCCCTGCGCCGATGGCCGTCTGAAGGGCCTGCTGCAGTTCGTGCTGCGCCTGCCGAACCAGGCGGTGCGCCGCAAGTCCTACGCCGGTGCCATGTTCGACGTCGAACTGAACGTCAAGCAGTGGACCGAGATCGAGCTGCGCCGCTTCCGCGAGGGCGTACCGACGCTGTCGGACGCCGGCACGCGCTACCTCAAGGTTGCCGTCTATCACTTCAGCAGTTCGGACCCGCACCACGAAGGCTGCGCAGCCCATGGCAGCGACGATCGCCAGGCCGCCCAGGCTGCACTCGACCGCCTGGCCGCCTTCCGCACCGCGATCGAGAACGGCTTCTGCTGCGGCGCCTCGGTGGCGACGCTGCTGGTCGGCGTGGACACCGACAACGACGCAATCAGGATCCACGTCCCGGATACCGCTGGCGAGATGAGCGTCGAGTGTTTCGTCGACAACCAGGCCATCTATCAGCAGACCGCCGGCATGGCCGCCTCCGAAGCACGCTGGCGCCTCGGCGCCGCGATCGACGAGGCCGTGCGTGAGACCGGCCGCAGCGCGCCGGAAACCGGCATGCGCAGCCTGATCGAGCGCCTGCTCACGAACAATCTGTCGCAGATCGACTACGTCTGCGCCCAGCACGGCGGCCGTTACGCCGACGTGGGCCACGCCGAGCGCTTCATCAACATCGGCGACAGCTTCGATGTGCTGCATCTGCGCAACCTCGCCTACTTTGGCCATCTGCACACCATCGAGGAAGGCTGCCGATCCCGATCGCGATCCACTATCGCTACGACGAGCAGGTGCCCGGTTCGCGCGAGCGTGCGGTGGCGCGCTGCCGCCGGATCAAGGCCGCGATCGAGACACGCTACCCGGTTCTGGCCAGGGAAGGCCTGCTGTTCTGCGGCATGACCGTGCAGGCCAAACAGCCTGACAGCATGCAGGAAGACGTGACGGACATCGAAACCAATTCGCATGGGCATTGAGGTGAAGTCATGAAGATCATGCAAGTGGAAAAAACATTGGTCTCGACCAACCGCGTACGCGAAATGGGCCATCGCCCTCTGCTGGTAGTGCGCGAGAAAGCCGGCGGCACGCGCAGCGTGGCGGTGGACGCGGTGGGCTGCATCCCGGGCGACTGGGTGATCTGCGTCGGCAGTTCGGCGGCGCGCGAGGCGGCGGGCGCGAAGGACTTCCCGAGCGACCTGACCATCATCGGCATCATCGATCACTGGCAGCATCAGGAGCATTGAAATGGAGATCATGCGCGTGGTGTCGGATCTGGTGTGCACGCGGCGCATTCCCGGCCTCTTTCACGCGTCGCTGCGCGTGCTGGCCGACGCCAAAGGCACGCTCGCCGTGGCGGTGGATCCGGTCGGCGTACCGGAAGGGAAATGGGTATTTACCGCCGGCGGCTCGGCCGCCCGCTATGGCGCCGGCGATTACAGGATTCTTACCGATTTGACGATCCTCGGGATCATCGATCAGTGGAATGTGGTGGATGAGCACCACGAGGCAAGCAAGGCAGTTTCATTAACCGTGTAAAGGAGAAACATCATGGCAAACGCAATGACGGGCATCGCCCTGGGAATGATTGAAACGCGTGGTCTGGTGCCGGCGATCGAAGCCGCCGACGCCATGACCAAGGCCGCCGAGGTGCGCCTGATCGGCCGCCAGTTCGTCGGCGGTGGCTACGTGACCGTGCTGGTGCGCGGCGAGACGGGTGCGGTCAACGCCGCAGTTCGCGCCGGCGCCGACGCCTGCGAGCGTGTGGGTGACGGCCTGGTCGCCGCCCACATCATCGCCCGCGTCCACAACGAGGTGGAGAACATCCTCCCCGCTGCCGCAGCCGCCTGATTTGATTGAACGCAATTTGCAATAGGAGAGAGAAAATGGCTACTGGTATGACTGGCATTGCCCTGGGCATGATCGAGACCCGCGGTCTGGTTCCCGCAATCGAAGCAGCTGACGCGATGACCAAGGCGGCGGAAGTGCGCCTGATTGGCCGCCAGTTCGTCGGCGGCGGTTACGTCACCGTCCTCGTGCGTGGTGAAACCGGTGCGGTGAACGCGGCGGTACGCGCCGGCGCTGACGCCTGCGAGCGTGTAGGTGACGGCCTGGTCGCTGCCCACATCATCGCCCGCGTCCACAACGAGGTGGAGAACATTCTCCCCACCGCTGCTGCTGCCTGATCGGACGCCATCATGGACATGATGGTGGACAAGGTCGAGGCAAAAGGGGACATCATGGCCAGCACGAACACCGGCATCGCGCTGGGCATGATCGAAACCCGCGGACTGGTCCCTGCCATCGAGGCGGCGGATGCGATGACCAAGGCGGCGGAAGTGCGGCTGATCGGCCGCCAGTTCGTCGGCGGCGGTTACGTTACCGTCCTCGTACGCGGGGAAACCGGTGCGGTGAACGCGGCGGTGCGTGCCGGCGCGGATGCCTGCGAGCGCGTGGGCGACGGCCTGATCGCCGCCCACATCATCGCCCGCGTGCACGGCGAAGTGGAGCACATCCTGCCGACGCAGCCCAGCGCAGGTGGGGCGGGACGCGACGGCGACGTGACCTGTATCGCAGCTTAGCAAAGGGGACTGCATGGCAATCGATCCACGGCTATTGGGGTATCTGAACCGGGCACTGGACCATGAGATGGCCGCAGTACAGCAATACATGGCCCAGTCCAGGCTCTGCGACCTGTGGAACCTGGCAGACTACTGTGCGCATTTTCACCAGGACGTCACCGAGGAACTCGGCCACGTGCAAAGTCTGATGGACGCCCTGCTCAAGCTCGGGTTCACGCCCAACGCCACCCAACTTCCGCCGGTACGGCTCGGCCGCAACCTGGGCGAAATGATCGCCATCGATCGCGTACTGGAAGTCGAGGCGATTCGGCTGTACGAGGAAGCTGCTGCCTACTGTGCACGGGTGCGTGATTTTGGTCACCACGGGCTTTTTGCAGGCATTCTGAAAGACGAGTTGATGCATCTCGACGAGCTCGGCAAGATGGAGGCTGACTTGCTCGAAAAGGAACAACGTTATGCCTGAAGACAACAATCCCATTCCGCACTGGCAGCGTCAGGATTTGCCGCCGATGCTGACCCGGCGTTTCGAATTCGAGACCTATCCGGAGACGCGGCGTTTCCTGGACGGCGTTGCCAAGCTCGCCGAAGAAGCCGGACTGTATCCGAACCTGAGTTTCGGAAAAACCTATGTCAGCGTCACCATCGACGCCGACGGCAAGAAAGTCGGACCCGACTGCGTAGCGCTGGCCCAGAAGATCGACGGCCTGCTCGCGTCGGCGACCTGATCGCCCATGCCTGGTCTGCGCATCGCGGTCGTGAACCAGAAAGGCGGCACAGGCAAGACGACCCTGGCGCTCAATCTGGCCGCCGGCCTGCAGCGGCGCGCCAGCACGCTGGTGCTGGATGCCGATCCGCAGGCCTCGATCAGCCAGTGGGCGGCCATGAGCGGCAAGAGCGGACAACTGCCCGCCGTTCAGGCGGTGGCACAGGATGACGTGTGTGCACGCATCGCACAGGGCGCCCGCGGCCACCGCTACGTCGTGATCGACTGCCCCCCGACGCTGCGGACCACGATGGTGGGCGACGTTATGAACAACGTGGATGTGCTGTTGGTCCCGATCCAGCCTTCACCCGTGGATCTCTGGGCGAGCATGGACATCACCACGGCGGTTCACAACACGCGCCAGCGCAATCCCCAGCTCAAGGCCTTCGCCGTGCTGAACCAACTGGACAACCGCAATGTGCTTTCGCGCCTCATGCACGAAGCGCTGGCGGAGCTGGAATTCCCCGCCCTGCGCGCCGGTCTCGCCCGGCGCGCCGCCTACCGCAGCGCCGCAGTGGAAGGCACCAGTGTGTATGGGCTCGGACACCGCGGCAAGGCGGCCGCCCACGAAGTTGAAGCCCTGATCGAGGAGTTATTGCAATCATGAACAAGACATCCAGCAAACTCGCTGCCGGCATGCGCAAAGTGAAAGCAGGAAAACCCCGTCGCAAAAACCGAGCCGCGCAAGGCCGCAACGCCCGCACCCAAACCCGCGCCGTCGCCGAAGCATCCGGACCGAATCTGGCCGGATTGAGGCGCCCGCCGGACCGCCGGGCCAGCCACGGCTGCAGTTCCAGGCCCTCGCCCGCCCACCACTGGCCCCGTATCGGTTCGCGGTTTTGTCTGCGAATGATTGAACCGCCATGCCTGCCCTGCCGCGTGCCATCGGCATGCAGGCCCGGATAGACCAGCAAAGAACGCCGCACCGTCCGTTACCGGACGACCGGACGACCGGACGACCGGACAGCAATTGTCATTGCAGATCGGCATATCGTTTGATAGGGTTTGTCGCCGGCCCAGATACCGGCCTACCCTCATCAAACTGACTCGCCACCATGCCCAGCAAACTCGCCCTCGCCACAGCCGCCTCGTTCTGCGCGCTGTTCCTGCCCGCACCGGTCCACGCGGTAACCACGACATTCTTCGACGCTTCGCAGACGATGACGCTGGTCGCGTCGGGCACGACTTCCGACACGATCAGCACCGAGGGGTATCTGTTCACCTACACACTCGACCGGCCTGACCACCCCGATCGGCCGCACCCAGCTCGTACAGTGGCCGACCGGGCTGCACGCGCAGGCGGTCACCAGCGGCCCCGTGACCGGGCCGGCACAAATCACGATCCAACGCGTGGACGGCGGCATGTTCGATCTGGATGCCCTGAATTTCAAGCTGCTGGCCAATACCTGGGCCACCGGTGCCGACCTTGAAATCACCCCGATGCTCGACGGCAACGACGGGCCGCAGGTCTTCCTCGACGCGTCAGGCAGCTACTCGAACACGTTTTCCTACAGCACCACCCTGTCTGATTACCGCGGCTTCAATACCTCCACGCTGAAGGGCTACGACACCTACAACCTGTCGCTCTTCGTCGACTTTGCGCTGACCGGCGTCACGCTGACCGACCCGTCGCTGCTGCCCGTTCCCGAGCCCGAAACCTACGGCATGATGCTGGCTGGATTGGGCCTGGTGGGGATTGCGGTGCAACGCAGGAATCAGACTGCAGCCTGATTCAGGCGAACATGCGGGACAAAAACAGGGGCTTCGGTTCCCTTTTTTGTGACCGGGCAGGGATGCTCGCGGATGGATAGGCGGATGTGGAAGGGATGAAGCGGTAGTCGAGTAACGGGCGGTGGATGGCTGAGATCGGCCAGGAGCCGACTTTCAGCTATTTGACAGACCGGTCATTTGGACAGCGGCTCGACTCAGAAACCTGCCCTCGGGCCAAAGCGTGCAAATCGGCCGAAGCAGACTTCGGCGCAGCCAGGCAAGTGTGTCCGCTCACAGCTCCTGATCGGTCGGATGCCAGTCCGTCATACCGAACGTCTGCTTCCTGGTTGGGCCCCGACCCGTTAGAGGCTGTCACGTCATATACCTAGGATGTTTATTAGGCAGCCGCACATCCAATAGCAAACAGCGAATTGGCAAGGCCGCAGAGAAAGCGACGTGAAGTAGCGCTGTCAGCGACATGGTTCGGTTGCTTTCTCATAAAACGAATTCAAATTCCTATCCTTCGGGAAAAGAGCAACACCTTTTTTTAAGAGAGAAATAGCCTGACTGTGTTGTCCTTTGCTCATCATCAGGTCAGCACATAACTGATACAGCGATACAAGGTTGCCTATTCTTGGGCCGTTAATTGCTTTGTAAAGAAGGTTAATAGCATCCTGATGACGACCTACACTCACCATCAGTTTCACGCAGGTTTGGTAAAGATTTGCATGGCCTGTCATGCCTGGCATATGAATTGCCTTTTCGATCAATTCAATCCCTTCTGAAGTTCGATCCGCTTTCTTCATCAGCTTTGCGCAAGCTTGAAACAGCACCACTTTATTTGCTAACGCTGGCGCGCTGATGCCCTTCTTTAGCATTTCGATAGCATCATCAAGTCTGCCTGCTTTTTCCAGAAGCTCCGCGCAAGTTTGGTATAGGTACGCGTGGTTACGTGCGCTCTTGTCTGCTATTCCGCTCTCAAGTATTCCAATTGCAACATCCAAACGACCTTGCCTCGCAGTAAGGTCAGCGCAAATCTGATATAGCTGATCCTTGTCTGCCATATTGGATACCGTCACCCCCCGCTTCAATACTCCAATGGCATCATCAATATTTCTGGTGTGGAACAATTGCTTCGCACAGACGAGATAAATAGAGGGTTCCGCCGACATAGCGGGGTGTGACATTGCACTCTTGAGAAATTCGACACCACCATTTGTATTGCCTGACTCTTCCATGATCGTGGCAAACTTATGGTAAAGCGGAACGGGGTCTCTAATCGATTTAGATGCGATGCCATTTTCCAAAAGCACAGTTGCTTCTTCGGCTCGATTATCTTTCACCAGTAGCTCGGCACATAAACAGTAAATATCTTTTTTCTCTATTACTCTTGCGTCTGAGATTCCGTCATTAAGCAAACAAATTGCGTCCTCATATTTTTTGTCCAACACCATCAGCTCAGCCAACAACAGGTAAAGGCGATGAAGTGAGGTCATGCCAGAAACAGCGAGTCCATTTTTGAGTAACGCAACTGCTTCGTCATGGCGATTCATTTTTGCCATTAACTTTGCGCATTGAACGTAAACCTTCCAGAGTTCTGGCGTGTTGGGCGTGTGGATACATTCCCCTAGCACTCTGATGGCATCATCGTATCTACCGGTTTGCTCCATAAAACTCGAGCATAGGCTAGCAAGCGGCGCAAGACATTTAGCGCCCGGCTTAGAGATGCCTTTCTCTAGCACGCTGATAGCAGCATCTAACTTGTTATCTTTGCCCAGAAGATTGGCGCACAGGTGATAAACCGCAAAGGCATTGCTTCCAGTGCCGAGATACTTAAGCGCTTTGTCCTGCGCCTTGAGCATGGCGTCTACGCCGTTAAAAAAATATTCAAGCTCAATGAGTAGTAGCCAGACAGCATAGTAAGCATGTGGTCCCACGGCACGTCGTACATGAAACAGCGCCCTTTGGTAATCATCGCCAGTATTGCGGTGCTTCAAGCATAAAGCCAAATGGGATGCCAAACCCTTTGGCCTCCTAGCTGCCGGCAACGCCGAAATCAATG